>JBJXFC010000070.1:0-3888 GCA_046153915.1 Flavobacteriales bacterium | reverse complement strand
CACCAAAAGTTGGATCCAAAGAACTATCGGGCAAAAAGCGCATTACGTAGGCCGTAGAAATGTAGCTTGAATTAAAACTCATACCGAGGGCAATGATTTTCTGATCATCCTGCATCACCACATCCTGATAAGATTCTAAAGTGTTGACAGGATAAATAACGGTGCCACCATCACCAAATGTGGGGTCGAGTTCGCCGTTCAATTGTGACCAGGCCGCGCCAAAACTTAGCGTAAAACAAAGAATGGTTGTAAAAAATTTCATGGTACTTAGAAGTTTTGGGCTTTGTGCCCTGATTTGAATTAAGGTTTTTCTTTTCCCAGTTTTTCCAGACGTTCAAACAAACGTGTAAGCGCCTCATGTTCCCTGCGCATGCGCTCGCGCATTCGCTCTAGTCTGGTTATGGGATCCAGATCTGATAAATCATCCTGTAGCATCTGCAATACTGAAAATTTGATTTCGAGGCGAAAGTGACTTGACCAATTGAGATTACCACTAAAACTTGGCTTACTTCATAAATACAACCACAGAAAATGGACTTACAAAAACAATACAACCCCGGAAACACCCTTACATTGACTATACAACGTGAATCAAAAAACTGAATAACAATGAATTAAAAATCCATCTCTGTTTTTATATTGACATCAGAAAATTGACAAGTTGAACGTCTTCGCCTTCGATATTTAGTTTTTTCCGAAGTCTGGACCGAGCTACCGTAATGCTGTTTACAGATTGATACGTAATGGCCGAAATATCCTTGGTCGACATGTTGAGCCTGAGAAAAGCACACAGTTTTTTCTCATTGGGTGTGAGATTTGGAAATTTATCCTGGAGCGACTGATAGAACTGCGCATGAACACGGGTAAAATGTGCTTCGAATTCCTCCCAGTTATTTCGATCCTGACTATTTTGAAGTTCCTGGATTATGTTTTGAATTATTTGTTGATTTTCCTGCTTAAAAGTGGATTTGGCCTTCAGGAGGTTTTCGGTAATGCGCGAAATGAGCTCATTATTCTTGAGTAAAAACAATGCATTGGCTGTCAATTCGCGGTCTTTATAATCCAAATTCTCTTTCAGTGTCCTGCTTTCGAGATCGAGATTTTCATGTTCAAGACGAAGTTTTTCCTGCTGCAATCGCTGGTTTCTTAATTTACTGCGCATAACTACAATGAGGAAAAACGCCGTAATCACAAGCAATCCAAGTGATCCCGCTACGATGATATTCCTGATTTCAGCTCGTTGAGCCTTCAACTCTCCTTCACTCGATGCGAGCTCTATTTCTTTCAATTCCTTGTCGCGCCTATACGAATCTTCCAAATGAGCGATGGCGGTTTTACTCTCGAGGCTAAACATGCTATCATTAAGTGCTTTGTACTCTTTAAACGCATGCAGTGCATTTCTGTAATCGCCCAGAGTATCATACACTTCAGATAATGACTGGAGAGAAATCAACGTAGATTCTCCATGACCTATTTCTCTCCCGGCACGTAACGCCTTCTGATAAAAGACCAAAGCCTCATTAAAGTCCCCCCGATACGCATTGTTTTTGCCCAGATTATTTAACACCTGTGCCTGGCCGCGGATATCTCCCGAAGCTGTGCGAATCTCAAGAGCCTTCAAAAAATAGTGACTTGCCAGATCGTGTTCCCCCTTTTCCAGATGACAAATCCCGATATTGTTGAACAACGAACTTTCAATTTCTACGCTGCCATGGGTTGCGTTCGACTCCAGCGCATTTTTAAAATAGATCAAAGCCTTATCGTAGTCTTCTTGCTGAATATAAACTGCGGCCATGTTGTTAAAAATCTTCAGCCTGCGAAGTGCCAGATCGGAAACTTGTATTTTTTCTGCGATCGATGCCAGATTGTTCAATGCCTCATCATAGTGAGAAAGGCTTTTGGTGTAATCCTTTAAATAAAAATGCAATACACCGATTTTCATCAGGACATCAGTTCGTATGAGAAAGAGCTCGTTATTCTCAGGCTCAATCCCTCTTGCATTATCGTTGAGCGCTTCAGCCTGTAAATAATAGTCCATGGCACGGTCCATTTCACCAATATTCGTATAAATATCTCCCAGTAAGACAAGGCTTCGATGTCGCAAATCCCTTTCTGTAGAAGCATTTACAAGACTTTGGGCACGTTGGGCATATACCAAAGCGGAGTCGAGATTACTCTTAAACAACTCTTCAGAACGTGTTAAACAGACTTCTAATTCGGAGACCTCTCCAGACTGCTGGGCTGATCCATTCTGGCCCCAGGCAATGGATACAAGCAATACCAAAGCGATTGATACACTCCCACCAAAATGGCAAATACAACTTCTCAAAGGAATCTGCTTCCAAAAAGTAAATAAATACTTCATAACTGAACCCTTTTCCATGGATTTTTCAAGATTCCGCCACCGGCCAAACGGAGAGTGGCATGGCAAATGTAAGAGCCAAAAGGCGCTTCTTGCCCAGTGTGTTTGTTCTGTCTGTACAATATTTTTGCCTACAGAGCGCACCAGCGCGCTTCTCGCCTAAGCCCATAATGCACTATTAGACGCGCAATAATTGCCCCTTTTTACACAAACGGCCACGGATGGAAAGGGGTGTATGCCCTACATTCGCCTCTTTAAAAACCTGCCGTACCACTTTATGTATTCCATCATCCGTTCTCTTGTCGTTATTGGCTTTGTTGTTATTTCCCTCTCCGCGTTTGCCCAGGGTACAATTCGTGGTTTTGTGAAAGACAAAGAAACCGGGCAACCGGTATTGTATCTCAGCCTTGGTCTTGAGGGTACAACTTTTGGCGCTCAATCTGACGAAAACGGATATTATACACTCACAAAAATTCCAGCCGGGACGTATGTACTTGTGATCAATAACTTTGAATTTAACACCGTTCGTGATACAATAAACGTAAAAAACAACCAGGTTGTGGCACGCAATTACCTGCTTGAAAAAGGCGGCGATGTGGTTATTGGTGAAGTTGAAATTAATTCCAACCGATCCGATCGATTGAACAACATCAACATCGGTGTAGAAACCATACGCACCAAAGACATCAAGCGCATTCCCAGCATCGGCGGACAAGGAGACCTGGCGCAATACCTCACAAATCTTCCGGGTATTATCACAACCGGTGACCAGGGCGGACAATTGTATGTGCGTGGAGGATCACCTATCCAGAATAAAGTGTTGCTCGATGGCATGGTGGTATACAACGCCTTTCACTCCATCGGATTGTTTTCTGTTTTTGATACCGAAGTGATTTCAAATGCCGACGTTTATACCGGTGGATTCAGCGCGCAATATGGGGGCAGGATTTCATCCGTGATGGACATCACAACGCGCGATGGCAACAAGGCCGAAGCGGATGGTCGCATTGGAATTAGTCCTTTCGGAATACGCGGCCATGTGGAAGGCCCATTGAGAAAACTCAAGAAAAACGGCAGTGGTATTTCGTATATCGTCTCTGCCAAAAGATCCTATCTCGACAAAGTTTCTCCTACCATGTATGAATATGTAAATGATGGCAACGGACTTCCATTTTCGTTTACAGATTTGTATGGCAAAATTAGTTTTGGTGGTGGCAACGGCTCAAAGTTTAATCTCTTTGGATTTAACTTCAGTGATGCTGTTTCCAAATATCAAAATCTTGGAGAATTATCCTGGACAAATACTGGAATCGGTGGAAACTTCGTGGTCGTGCCTTCGTCCTCATCTGTTCTTATCAGTGGTAATGCAGCCAAAAGTAAATATAAAATCAAACTGGATGAAGAAAACCTGCCAACTCGTGAAAGTGCTATTGACGGATTTAATTTCGGTTTGGATTTCAAATACATCATGGACAAAGATGTCTTGAAATACGGAATTGAAATTGTTAGTTTTAAAACACAGTACA
>JBJXFC010000265.1:0-2670 GCA_046153915.1 Flavobacteriales bacterium | reverse complement strand
CAAAGCCATGAAACGGAGTAGTTACTTCATAATCTTGTTATTGTTCGCATTCTTTGAATCAGATGCCCAAAAAGGCAAACATCTCATGTTGCCGGAATTTCGATTCATCATCAATCCGGATAGCTTTTTTGTCAAGGAGATTTCAAATGACTTTAATTCAATACCTTCAGGTCTTAACGTATATTTCTATAACCAAACTTACGAACTTGAGATAAAAATAGAAACCGGATATCTGCCAAGTCAAGCGAATTGGAAATATTCAATTAACAACACTGACTTTCCTGTCTCACCATTAGAAAAAGAATATTATTCCCGTCAGAGACTATATGCCAATACTACCCATGAAGTAAAAAAGATCAACGGCCTTACATTGAACTGGAATCTGACCTTTACTGAGGAATGTAGCAGCGACGGTAAAGCGGATTTATGCCAAATAGACGTGATTTATGATTCAATTTTTGACAACTTTTCTTTTGTCAGAATATGGGTAAGTGCCTCCACCGTTTATTCCGGAAATCTCTCAAGATACATCGCTAAAATTGAGAGTATTCTGAAGGATGAAATTAAATTCGAACGGATAGATCCGTCGGTAATTTTACAATCTGCGCTGAAAACTGATCTGGCACATTCGCAATTAGTGTTTGAGAAGTCTCTGCGTAAAAACACACGAAAATGTAAACTCAAATCATACCTGCTGACATTTCGCGATACATCCCAATATCAGGATGACTATTTGGTAAGATGTGCCCGAAATAAAATCAATTTACAATTCGTTCAGGAGTGCAAAACTAAAAGACGCAGATGGCAACTTGCTGATACAATCACCACTATTCGAAAAGAACAGCGAATTCGTGAGTGGAATGCACTCATGAATTTATTCGAAAAAAGCAACTATGTGCCAGACCATGAATATCAGGTTTTCAAAAGATTTTCTGAATTTGAAACTCCTTACTCAGACTACCTTAATGCAATCTACCCAGGAAAATCGCAAGGTAATATTGACACCCTATTTTACTTTATGCTTCTTTCCCAACAGGATCGAAGAGAATATTACCGGAACTGGAGTCCGCCCCGACACAAAAGAAACAGATCCTATTTCTCTGATGCTGAATATACTCCAATAATTGATTTAACCAACCCTGAAAACCAATATTCACATAGAGGATTCTTCAAACAAACCGAAGAATTTCTTATACGAACAATTTACCACAACGAATTCGGTTTAACAAGTCCTTATCACTTGAACTATCTGGCCTTTGAACCAACAGACAGTACCAGAGCCTATGTCCTGTATGCCAATGGCCTCGATACTTCTTCAACGCAATATCTCGTCACGCTATCCGAGAGAACAAAATTTGACTGGAAAATTGAAATAGATACATTGAACAACCAAATTCTATTTCACGGAACGGAAAAACTCATTCGTTTCAACGACTATTTTTTTATGGAAACCAATTCCTCATCTTATGTCTTGAATACGACTACGTCCCCGGCCACATGGATCCAACTCAATATCCAACCTAAAGAACTAATGCGCTTTGATTTTATAAGTCGGGACACTCAATTTAATCAGGATGGAAGATATGTGACGCCTTCGCAAAGCCAATTCTCTGCGGATATTAAGAAACTAAACCTGCATTATCCCGAAGCTACATTAGAAAATTATCTTCCAACAGAAAGTGATCTGAGCTATCAACGAGAAATTCGTGGAAAAATCAACCGCGAAGAGAAAAAACTGCAAGATTTCGACCTTTTGCGCACACATATTGCACGTGAAAATATTCCGACTGATAACATAGCCTTTCGTGTTGATTACACCCTTGAAGACCTCAACAGCGATGGTATTGACGAACTATTCTCCTACGCAATCAGCAATGGCAAATGCGTTTACATCGATTGTTATACTTCCGAAAATGGAAGACTCAAAGAATTGACGAACGAAGAAGCACAACTTTGGCTCTCCTCTAACCAAAACTTCAAAAACCTCATCATCTACTCCCAAATCGGCATGCATGGAAATTCCAACTAACAACATTCCTCCTATTGGATTGACTTCCATCAGACAATCATGGATCATCGCATTCCTCTTGATATTTTCTGCGAATGCTGTCTCGGCCAAAAAAGATTCCCTCTTCCTCAAACCCAATATCCTGATCGAATACGAACGCGGACCATGGAAAGGCCCAAGTGGTGGTGAACCCAAATACAGGAAACAAAACAACTACAAACGTTTTTGCAACGAACACTATCTTTATACAGGATGGTCTGAACATGCAGCATTGGAAAGAAACTGGCTACTTTACAACGAAATTGTAATCAGGTCGGGGTATCTGGATGAATTGCCTCTGGCTCATGTGAAAAAAAACACCTATTTAAACGAAAGAGAATACTATCAATCCGTGCTTAAATCAATTGAAGATCCATTCGATTCGAATGCCATCGAAATCAACAGAGAAAGGCGAAACGTGAATGGATATAGCTATGAATTCATGAGCCTAAAGAGATTAACATACGGACTGACAGGTGATAAAATGACCTGGCACTACTTCCGCGTGGCAAAACTGGACACTGTATTCAGCGATGGAACATTTATGCGTATTCACACCGAAACATACGATGGCAGTTTTGACTTCCTTGAAAAAAGAATCGAAAAATTGGTGCATATAAAAC
>JBJXFC010000050.1:0-13272 GCA_046153915.1 Flavobacteriales bacterium | reverse complement strand
TGTCCTGGTCAGTTGTTTCAATTTGGACAACACTTTCCTGATTTCTTAAATCCAATCCATAGGTATACATTTTATCGTAATAGGGCATTAGAATATCCAGCCAACCATGTAAATCACCTGCATCCAGTTTTTCAAGGGCAAGTTGCATGCGATCGCCCCCAAGTCTTTTTTGCAGTTGGGATGTGCGTTCGGCCAATTGTTCTTTCGGAAAAATGCCATATTCATTAAGAATCCTTTGTTTCCGAATGTCGTCATGCCTCGAAATGGCAAGAGTTCTCGAAGTGCGCATGGCCTGGTATATGGCATCCGGAATTTTGATGCCGCCAATCCACCGGCTTTCGTCTTCCACCCAAATGGGGCCTTCTTTTAATTGTGCCAGAGAAACTGCAATTTTATTTTCAAACTGTTCGATGGATGGCTGTCTGGCTTGCCCCAATGCGCCAAATGCCGATCCCTTGTGATGCGCGAGCATTTCCAGATCAAGCACATTTTCACCCAGATTAGCGAGTTCATGCAGAATTTCTGTTTTGCCCGTACCTGTTTTGCCCGACACAACGATCCAGTTTCGCGGGCTCGTAAGATCTTCAAGTACTGTTCTGCGAAATTGTTTGTACCCGCCTTCAATCAGGCTTACAGGAAGCCCTGCCAGTTCCAGAACCCAGGCCATGATGTTGCTGCGCATTCCTCCCCGCCAACAATACACCACGATTTCGCGCTTTTGAGAAATGGAGCGCGCTTCACGAATATAGTCTGCGAACTTCCCCCCCACAAGCTCAAAACCTTTCTCTACGGCTTTGTCGCTTCCATTTTCTTTGTAAGTAAGCCCTACAATGTGGCGCTCTTCATCATTGAGCAATGGCAGATTGACGGCACCGGGAATGTGTGAATGCGAAAATTCTTTGGGACTGCGCACATCGACCAGCAATGCACGTGAATGGCGCAGCATGTCGCCGGGTTGTAGTATGGAAATTTTTGTGGCCACGTGAATTATCGCGGCAAATTAACCCAGAATCCGCATTAGAAATCGTAACGAAACGCAAAAGCGCAATAAAATCAGGCGTTCCCGCAAGATTTTATGACGAAGGAATGGTGAACCATTTTTAGAAGTAAAATCGAGGAAACGGTTGATTTTGAAGTGATTTTGTGTTGCAGTAGATTTCTAATGCGGATTCTGGGATTGACCCCTCAGCTTTCATAATCTCGGATAAGACCCAAAAAAAGAAGTCGCTCCCGTTGAAGCGACTTCCCACTAAACCTTAGCTTGTCGATTGAGACAGAGCTGAATTGCAGAACTTGTTTGCAAACTTATTTGGGCATCATTACTTCATCTATCACATGAATAACCCCATTGCTTTGATTCACATCATATACGCTGATGTTCGCTTTATTTCCTTTTTCGTCGGTGATGGTAATATTGTGTTCCCCGTTCATCGTAAATGTGAGCATACCACCTGCCACGGTTTTTAGTTTGGCAGTTCCTTTTCCTTTCTTAATTTCAGCAGCAAGGGCGTTGAAATCGTATTTTCCAGCTAGCACGTGGTAAGTCAAAATTCCGCTAAGCATGGCTTTGTTTTCGGGTTTAAGCAGGGTTTCGACTGTTCCGGTGGGCAAATTTTCAAAGGCGTCGTTTACAGGAGCAAAAACAGTGAAGGGTCCTTTTCCGGACAGTGTTTCTACCAATCCGGCGGCTTGAACTGCTGCTACCAGTGTTGTGTGATCTGTGCTCTTTACAGCGTTTTCAATAATGTTCTTAGAAGGATACATGGATTCCCCACCCACGGTTACCGTCATTTCCGTTTGACAAAGGGCCTGCAGCGTCAAAAGTGTAAGGCTGAGTGCGATTAATTTTTTCATTTTGTTTGTGATGTTGATTGTTATAGAATCACTTACGCCAGAGATTGGTTTTTAGATTTTTCAGATTGAAATTTTTTTTGCATTGAGCTATTAACCTTGGTTTCTTGAAGGAATGTGGATTTCAGATTAAAAAACGCACTTTATTCCAATAATTTTGGTGTCAAATCGTTTCGAGTCCATGACAGCAAAATCCAGCAGCACCAATAAATTCAAGAGAAGAATCTGGGTTCTCGCCCTTTTCCCATTGGGACTTATTGTACTCCTGCTTTCGGCAGCTTTGCTGAGTGGTTTGCCGGATGTGGAAACTCTCGCGAATCCTAAAATTAATCTGGCTTCACAGGTTTTGGCGGCAAATGGAAAGCCCCTGGGTGCCTATTACCTTGAAAATCGCTCTGATGCGAAATACAGTGAATTGCCGCCCCAGCTCGTAAACGCTCTTCTCGCAACAGAAGATGTGCGATTTCGCGAACACAGCGGGGTGGATTTTCGCGCCCTGGCTAGAGCTCTTACCAGTTTTGGTAGTGATGGAGGTGCAAGCACCATTACACAGCAACTTGCTAAAATGCAGTTCACAACTTCTGACAGAAGAGGAGGAAAAATCAAACGCGTATGGCAGAAAATCCGGGAGTGGATAATCGCCTGCAAGCTTGAACGCCTCTACACAAAAGACGAAATTATTGCGCTTTACTTCAATCAATACGACTTCGGAAATCAAGCAGTTGGAATCAAAAGTGCTTCCCAGATATATTTCAACATCAAGCCCAATGAACTCAAAGTAGAGCAATGTGCTATGTTGGTTGGAATGCTGCAAAATTCTTCCCGTTACAATCCGCTGAAACGTGATTCTCTCGTTATGAAAAGGCGTGAAGTGGTGCTTAGTCAGATGGTCAAAACCGAATCCATTGCTCAGGGTGAATACGATTCGTTGCGCGTATTGCCTTTGGGACTAGACTATCAGCGTATGAGTCACGATGAAGGTTTGGCGCCTTATTTTAGGGAAGTGTTGCGCACCAAACTCGAAGAAATTCTCAATGAGAAGGATTCGAATGGTAAGCTGAAATATGCCAAAGCAGATGGTCAGCCTTATGATATTTACCGCGATGGATTGAGAATTATTACAACCATAGACCCAAAGATGCAGGAATATGCGGAATGGGCTGTGGAGGAACATCTGAAAAGGGAGTTGCAGCCTGCTTTTACAAAAGATGTTGCACGCCGAAAGAAGGAAAATTTCCCATTCTACAATGGCATACGCAAAGAAGACCGCGAAGCAATTATGAAAAGGGCCATTAACGAAAGTGATCGCTACCGAATAGCTACCGGTAAACTTTGCCCTGATTGCAATCGCCCTGGCGCTTATATCCAGCAGGAAAGGGATGAGAATGGCAGCTCTATTTTCCATTGCATACTTGAGGTTGGAAAGGAGAAAGGTTGTGATCACAAATGGCACTCACCAAATGAAGCAGAAATCGATCAGGAATTTAATACGGCTGTGAAAATGAAGGTGTATTCACATCGGGGATCTATTGATACCTTATTATCTCCACTCGATAGTATCAAATACAACAAAGCCATTTTGCACGCCAGCCTTATGGCCATGGAACCCCACAGTGGTCATGTAAAAGCATGGGTTGGAGGTATAGACTTTAAGCATTACAAGTTTGACAATGTGTATCAAAGTAAGCGGCAGGTGGGGTCAACATTTAAGCCCATGGTATACGCAACAGCGCTTCGAATAGGAGGAAAGACACCAACAGATGTTGTAGATGCAGGTCCGGTCAATTGGGGCGGATGGTCTCCAAAAAATAGCGGCGGTGGTTATGGTTCGTACACGATGCGATGTGCACTCGCTAATTCTGTCAATACAGTAAGTGCCCGACTCGCACAGCAATATGGAATCGATAATATTATTACGCTTGCAAGAAGGTTAGGTATCAAATCGCATTTGGATCCTGTGGGACCACTTTCTCTCGGAGCTGCGAATATTCCATTGTATGAGATGGTGGGTGCCTTGAGCGCATTTGCCAACAAAGGTGTTTATGTAGAACCAACTTATATTCTCCGGATTGAAGATAAAAATGGAACGTTGATATATGAAGCCGATCCCAAAGTAGAACAAGCACTTTCGCCAAACGATGCCTATAAAATGATAACCATGATGAAGGCCGTTGTGGATGGCTCGTGCGGCAGTGGAACCGGAGTGCGTTTGCGCGATAGCCGAAGACCGTATGGAGGCATTACATATCCCACAGCAGGAAAAACAGGAACTACACAAAACAATACCGATGGATGGTTTATGGGATTAACACCAGAACTCGTTACGGGAGTTTGGGTTGGTGCGCAGGATCCTACGGTTCGCTTTAACAGCACAGCCACTGGTCAGGGTGCGAATACGGGTCTGCCCATCTATGGCTATTTTATGAAAAAAGTGTATGCCGATTCCAATATCAAAATCTCGAAAGAAGATTTTGCAAAACCTGAAGGCTTTGAAATCGGTAACCCACAAGGGGTAGATGGAATCACCCTGGGTGGTGACGATGATTTTATGATCGGAGATGAATTCGACTCAACAGCAGTAGTTGTTCCTATCTTCCCGGTTGAAACGGAAGAAAATCTGAATGATCAGGGTGCCGAAGGTGAAGATCCACCGCAGGATTAATTCCTGATTTTGCGAATTACTGAATCGAGCATTTTATTGAGATCCGGGGCTGTTTTGCTTAGGTAAATGCCTGTTGCAAATAACAAACTGAATACGCTGCCTTTGAGAAGAATGGTAATGTAATTGTTGTCGCTCAGGTTCAGAAACCAGCCGCCGGCAAGTGAAATGGATGCGATGCCGGCAATCTTTATAAAGTCGAATGTGTAAGGCTGCATATCGAATTTTTTCCAGATAAAGAGATACCGAAGCAGGTTGAATGTAAAATAGGTAATACAAGATGCAAGTGCCGCGCCCGTAATTCCCATAACCGGGATAAGAAGCAGATTGGAAATAACTGTTACCACAACAAGGAGCAGCATAAACAAGGTATCGTATCGGAAATGAATGGAAGTGCTAATGATGGAGCCATTTACACCTGTTGCCAGGTCTATAAAATATCCCAATCCTACAAGAAGAATAACGTACCTCGCTTCGCTGTATTCAGCGGGCAGCAGATTCATGATCTGATCCATGCAAAGGAAAATTCCAAGCAATAAGTACAGTCCAATAATGTATTGATTGAGGCAGGTCTTGTGGTAGACCTTTTTGATATTGGCGAGATCGTTGTTCTTCCAGGAGTCGGCAATTACACTGCTGGCAATGCGTATGACTGACCTCGCGGGTATTTGAATGATACTGCCAAAGTATGTTGCAACAGCAAATACACCTGCAGCACTGAGGCCCAGTTTGTCGTTTACAATGATTTTATCGATGGATGAAATGAGCAAACTGCTAAGCCCGGTGATGATGGAGTACGTTGCAACCAGTCGCATTTCACGACGCAGCTCGGGTGTTACAAAATGTTTGTTTCGGTTGAAATGCAATTCTCCCTTGAACCACAAGTGGAAAGCGAGTATAACACCAATGCTGCAAAACGAAATGATGTAAAGTAAAAGGAAGAAATCAAATGAAATCCAATTTTTGTAGTACGCAAATCCGGCAGTTAGAATGACAACACGCAGTACCACTTCTTTGATTAAAACTCCAGCGGTTGTGAGGAATACCGAGCGGCTGTAGGCATCCAGAATATTGAACATGGCCCAGAAAAATGTTAGCGGAATGAGATAGTAAATTTCATCGGCAAACAATTTGGACTTTTCGATATTGCGCGCTACAATTTCATCTCTGAATACAAAAAACAAAATCAGGAATAGAAAAAATCCAACGATGGAAATAACCATCGGATAGAACAAGAAGCCGTTGTGTTTAAGTTCTTTATTTCTGAAATGCGGGAATAGTCTTGAGGTAATACCTGTGGAACCCAGATTGCTCAACGACCCGGTGATGATCGAAATGGAAATGAGCAAATTGAGCAATCCATTTTGCTGGGTGCTCAACCAATTGATGTTTAAGAACCAGACCGTAAGAAAGCCCAGCAATGCACCGATGTACGAAAGAATCGCATTTTGTGTGGCCTGACGGATTACGATGCCCATGGTTCAAACATACAAGGCTGAAATGCTCTCATCCGTGTTGTTTGTGAAATTTATGAAGTGATTATCTAACAATCATACCCAAGTATCACAATGCTACATCGTCCAGAGAAAGCGGGGTTCCCTGACTGATGGCCCTTGATGCAGATTTTCCTTCGATCTGTATCCAATATTTTGGCGCCAAACCGAGAGCAGGTCGTATAATCCGCAGATTTTCAGAATTCAGAATTTCTCCGGCAGCTATATCGCGAGATGCATAAATGGATCGCTTGTATAGGATGCTTTTTTCTTCGGCAGTTTGGATTTCGAGTTGAATGTGCCCAAGAGCGAAATAGGCATTGGAGCATTCTTTAACCAGTGATTTCATTTCATCTGGCTCCATGCTGAAGGCACTATCCACTCCGCCATCGGCACGGCGAATGGTAAAATGTTTTTCAATGACTTCAGCACCCAAAGCTACGGCTGCAACAGAAACTCCAATTCCCATGGTATGATCAGACAGTCCAATAATGCATCCAAATTTTTCTTTGAGGAAAGGAATGGTAAGCAAATTGGTGTTTTCCGCAGTTGCCGGATAGGTGCTGGTACATTTGAGCAATACGAGTTCTTTTACACCAGCCGATTTTAATACGGCAACACTTTCTTCTATGTCTTCTAAACTAGCCACACCTGTGCTCATGATAACTGGTTTGCCGGTGGCAGCCACTTTTCGAAGCAATGGATGATGTGTGTTTTCGAATGAAGCAATTTTATAAAGGGGGACATCCAGAGTTTCAAGAAAATCAACGGAACTTTCATCGAAAGGCGAACTGAAAGCAATCATTCCGTGAGATTTTGCCCGATCAAAAATGGCCTTATGCCAATCCCACGGTGTGTAGGCTTTTGCGTAAAGATCATACAATTCTTCACCGTTCCAAAGCGAATTTTTGTCATTGATACGGTGCACGCCACGCATGGTTATTGTATCTGCTGTATAAGTTTGCAGCTTCAAAGCATGAGCGCCGGTAGAGGCTGCGGCATCAACAATTTCCAACGCTCTATCCAGCGATTGGTTGTGATTGCCGCTCATTTCGGCAATGATGAAAGGTTTGGGGAGTTTGGAGAAGAACATGGGGCGAATTTGTATCAAAGACGTTTTCTGAGATACAAATTTAGTTTTTAATGAATTTGCCAGAGACTTGAATATTGCCAGAAAATACAGTTAGTGTGTACAACCCTGAAGCAAATGGACTGATGTCGATTGTAAACTGATTGTGTTGAATGCCAAATTTACTCTGTGCAACAAGATTTCCTGAAGCATTTGTAATTGAGTATTTCGAATCAGAGTTATCTGGTATTGATGTCAGTTTTATGGTTATAAAATCTCTCGAAGGCTGCGGGAAAATCAACATAAGAGGAGTTGCGGATTGTAACTGATCCACGTTTTGTGTAATTTCAGATTTATACTCAACTGCTGAATTTGGGAAGAGGTTGGTGTAATTGAGGTTGATGCTTGATTCAATAAATTCAAGATCTAAATTGCAATCTGATCCGACTTCATTTGGATTGAGGATAGCAGCGATGTGATCGGTAGATCCGGTTTCGGGATTTACATAAAGCCAATATATATTTCCATCCGGGCCAAGTCTCAATCCTTTGGCAACATGGGTATTGGTTGATGAAACCTGATACAATAGAAAGGCATCGAGGTTTGGATTTTCCAGATCATACTGAAAAAGCTTACCTCCGGATAAAGGCGTATTACCTCTGTATTTGGAAATATAAAGTTTGCTGCCGTCTGGTGACCACTCCAAATCGATTACTCCGGCATACTGATTTGAGGAATTTCCAAATGAACCAGGAACTTCGGTGGGATTGCTTAGCTCGCCACTTATGTGATCGAAGTCAAAAATTAAAATGGGGTCATTTTCACCAAAACTTCCAAGGGCCAGTTTATGACTTGAGCTGGAGTAACGAATCGCTTGAACATCAATCATAGATACGCCGAAATCAAAACTACTGTGAAGATTAATTCCGGTTGAATCGATTAGAAAAACATCCATGATTGATTCGTAAAAACGTGGGTTCAAAAGCCAAATCTGACCTTCTTCACCCTTGATTAATTCAAGCGACTCTGACACATTGCCATGCAGCCAAATGTTTTTTTCGCCTTCGAGAATATCACCAAGAGGATCTTCGCTTGTGCCGTTACCAGCTAGTGTGGTGTCTACTATGGAGTAATACAGGGATTCAATGGATGATGATTCCGTAGCAGTTTCAATTGAGAATACATAGTATTGGCCAGGATAACCGATGCGAGCACAAATTTTACCCGTGCCATGAGTTGAATTTCCACCAATTAAATTATCTCCATTCGGCATGATCTGATGTGTTCTATCGATTATTTTTTGACCATCGGTATAGAAAACCAGATTTCCTGCGAATTGATTGTTCAATACTCCGCAGCCCGACCAACCATAGGGAGTGTAGCCATCTAGAGATAAATCTGGAGTGTTTTCGCCGTTAAAGTGCATTCCGAGGCCATTTGAACCTAGTTGCCAATGATTGTTTTCCTGGGCATTCATTACTTGATTTAAAAAAATCAAATGGCAAAGAAGTAGTAAAGTGAACTTTATCATGGCGAATAAATTATGTCACGAAATTAAGAAAAAGAGACAATAGGAATTTAGAAAAAAGCGTAAGGTGTGCTACAAAATGCTTTTTTTGTGTTATGCGCGCTAAATTCGCTCATATCCATCATAAATGACGATGCAGAATTGGGTAGGCTGGAGCTGTTACCTGTTAATTTATTTGGTCAATTGGGTCGCAAAATCCTATTTGAATTACCTCAATTATTTGCAAAACGGGTCTCTGAAATTTTTGATTCTTGAAGTCCTCTTAATTTTCAAAATGAAGTCTGAAAACTAACTTTCCGATTTCTGAATCTGTGAGTTTGAAATTATTTTTTTCAAATGCCTTTACTGACGCAATATTTTCCGGCTTTACCTCGGCACGTATGGTTTGAATTTGCGGGCACATGCTTCTGAGATATTCTATGGCTTGATGGATGATTGGTGATGATAACCCAAGACCCCGATGCAATTTATCGATCGAAAAATTTACCAGGGCTACGTCATCTTCCAGGATGAACCTTACCTGACCAATCGGTTTGTTTTGCATCAAAAACAGAAACATTACAGTTGAATCGGATCTTAGGCTGTTTAAAAACCAATTGGAATGATTTTCAAGTAAAATAGCCGAACTATCGAACGAATTAGCACGAACCCCGGTATCGTTTACCCAATCGTAGTATAACATCAAATCACTCACTCGCGCGGTGCGAACTGACATTTGATAGCCTCTTCCGATCTGGATCAAATTTTTAAATCGGGAAGAAATCCTGGAGGATGATGACCCGTTCATTTTTGATTTCTGATTAGCAAGTATTTTGCTATTTTCAGGATTGAGATAAATTGATTCAAGCCGAATTAGCAATGCTTCTTCGCTCAACGTATTTAAATCACCAAGGTCAATGGCCATTCCACTTTTGATAAGCCCAGTCAAATTACTTCGCTGATTTTCTGCCGTAATTCCGGTCATTAACAAACAACCTACAGAACATGTCTCAAGGGCGATTGTGCTTGCAGGACAAATGACCAAATCTGTTTTTTCGATGATTCGAATCAGATCAATTGCATCGATATTGGTATACAACTCTATTTTGTCTGGATGTTGTTTTTGCAGACTATGTATTGAATCCAATTGGGGATTCAACGAACTTACCATGAGCCGAATTTTATCCGCAGGCTGCCAATGCAAAAGTGCATCTGCGAATTTCATTGTATTGCCATTTTCATCGGCGGCTCCCATGCTTATGAAAAAGTTCGAAAGTGAATTATCAGGGGTTTTGGTGCTCCTGTAATTCAAGAATTCTTTCCTCAAGAGTGCATAATCAAAACCTAGAAGTAGTTGCGTATACACCTCACAATCATATTCTTCTTCTTCAACCCCTCCGGCGTGATTGATTACAATATCCGAATAGTGATGCCAGGCATGCAAATCGTCAATACTCACCAGCTTGTATCCAATGTCTTTTATTCTTTTCTGGTAGGCACTTCGAAATTCATAACCATCCAAAACCACTATGTTTTCGGGTTGGAGAATTTGAATGAACGAGCTTAAATCCTGGTCGAAATTTTGTGTGGATGGCAAAACGTGAATTTGAAATCCGTCTTTGAGGATAAGCGAATAGACTTCCTGAGAAGTCTCCTGCAATGCAAACAGAATTTCGAAGTTATCACGCAGCATGTCTGCAAGCGCCAAACAACGCACCACATGGCCCAGACCAATTGTGCGACCTCCATCGCAGCGAATGATGATCTTACCTTGACTCATGACAAACGATCCAGTGGCCGTATCAAGTCGATTCCACGGGTTGCAATTAATTGAATAGCTTCGTTGTCATAATCACTTGCCTTCAGACTTTCCATTACATCTGTTCGTTTTAGCATGTATTCCGAAATATAACGATCCACGAATGGGCCTGCCACTCCATACGTCATAAACAATGACATCCTTTCCTGTTGTTGGTCCTTTTTCAGGAAATCAGGTATGCGATTTTCGATACTTGAGTTGTCAATGGAAAAACCGCGCAGACCTTTCAAACGGACGGCATTCCCGCTGTGCAGTGTTTTAAGACTCCAGGTCGCTACGTCACCGGCATTTGAATTGATAAAAATAGACTTACCACTGGCATTTTTGTGAGAGGCTATTTTGATCTTTAGTCCTCCGCTGAAGTTGGCGTGATCCTGCAAATAGATGCCTATTCGAATGATATTGTATCCATCTTCCCAATCGGGGCCACTTTTGTATTCCCTGTCTACACTATCGCGGTGAAATCCCCGCGACCCCGTTCCAATCTGGTATGTGCTGTCACCAAAGTAAACAAGCCTGTCTGTGTCGAGTACATCTTTTGCCATCTGAATGACACGCGGATCGAGCAAAATCGAGCGCAGATGTTTCTTACTCAGTAAATCCCCGCGATTGTATTTTGCTGTGGTCTTTGCAAGGGTAAAGGTCTTTTTATTGCGCTCGTCTTCTTCGTATTGCAAGCGCACTTTATCCCGCATATCTGCAATTTCTTCTTTTGAAAAAACGCCAAATTTTATGGCATACCCTGTCTTTTCAAAAAGTTCGGATGGCTTCATTATTCTATAATTTTTTTTGTTCGATGTTTGCGTTGATTTGTTTCAATTCCAGATGCGAATTCAGAAGTGATTCTATTTCCTGATAAGACAATTTATCGCATTTATATTGCTCTATGAGTTTTTGAATCAACAAAAAATCCTCACGGGTGTCCACACATAATCTAAGTGAGCTATTGTCAGCTGCCTGAGTTATGTTTTGCAGGTTAATACGACCTGATTTGTTTTTCCAGATGTAAGGCGTTGCATGCTCAAGATCGAAAGGTTCATGTGCATTCAAATACGCCTCTTCAAGTGCCTCAAATGAAAATATTTCAAAGTCAAATCCCCGGGCAAAGGTTCTTGGAAAACAATTGCTGACGTATACATTTTTACTTTGTGGTGTTTCAAAAAAATTGAGCCCTTGTTCGATCAATTCTTTATCAATTAAAGGACAATCGGATGTAACGCGCACTATTATTTCTGCATTACATGAACGCGCAGCTTCATAAAATCGCTCAAGGACATTGTCTTCCGATCCGCGAAATGTTGCGATGTCATTTTGTTTGCACCATGCAACAATTGAATCATCGGATGCATTCGTTGTTGTTGCCACAACCAATTGCCAAAGGCTGGATTGAAGGCGATCCAGATGGTATTTTAAAAGGCTCTGCCCATCCACATTCATCAACACTTTTCCCGGAAGGCGCGTGCTCGTCATGCGCGCCTGACTAATGACAACTATTTTCTTTTCAAGGCTCATGAGTCGGTAAATTTCCAGACCAACACATTGGAAGAATTTAAAGGCACCACGCCAAAAACGTCACTTTGGTACTCCAGTATTTCAATATCCGCCGATTGTTGAAGTGTGCTCAGCAAATTTCTGTTGTAGTCATTAAGTTCCATATACCGGTTGCGCATTAATCCCAAAAGTGAATCGCGCTCAGGCAGTATTGTTGGTTCAATATGTACAACGTATTTGATGTTGTGTTTTACTTTGCGCAAATTCTCCACTATCACGCTGGCATCTGGAATTTGTTCAATGCTATGACTTGTAAAAACAGTGGAGTCGGGTCGTATAAAGGAATAGTCCTTTTCATGGTAGTAATTGAAAGCAATGACATCCATTGCAAGGCGCTGGGCGATGCTTACTGCATTGGAAGAATATTCCCCACCGTATAATTCTCCTTCAAAAAGTGTGAGATTGTAGCCATACCCACAGCCGAGTTCACAAATGCGACCTGCTTTGTACTTGTTTACATTGGATCGAATAAGATCGTAATACATCTTTCTCGCTTCAGGCACCGTCACTTCATACAATTCATCACCGATAGAGATAATAGGACGGGCGGTTTCAACGGGCAATCCGGCTTGCTCCAATTCCAGGTTTCTGTATTCCTCCATAGTGCCCAGGGTAAATGCAGCCAACTTTGCATATTTATCCTGATTGTATTCGCGTTCAATCTGATCGATATCTCGGGTTTTTTGAAAATCTACATTGCCCAAAAGCCTATGACTCCAGGGATTGTTTTTATTCAGATAGTCATTCAGATTGACTGGTTTCATATTTCTGATGGAGTATTTTAGTTTTTTAAGTTGTTCGAAATGAGCGCACGAAGTTGTTCAGCATCTACCCATTCGCCATTTTCTCCGCTGTTGTAGCGAAAACCTTCGGCTACTTTTTTGGCACCAAAATGTGAAATGAATTCAGCTAGTTTGAATACCGGTACCTGCGGCAGTATTGCATAGTACTTTCCCAAATCATACGTTGTGTAGGAATCGGAAGAAGTGATCATCTCTTCATGAATTTTTTCACCCGGACGAATGCCCACAATTTCAGTTTTGCACTCTGGAGCTATGGCTTTGGCTACATCCAATATGCGGTAAGAAGGAATCTTAGGTACAAAAATTTCACCGCCCCACGCCGTATCCAATGCATGCAACACCATGTCTACTCCCTCCTGCAACGAAATATTAAAGCGCGTCATGGTGGGATCTGTAATGGGCAATACACCGCTCGCCTTTTTCTGCATAAAGAAGGGTATTACCGAACCATTGCTTCCCATCACATTGCCATAGCGTACAACTGAGAAAACACAATCGCGTTTTCCACGCACGCCATTGG
>JBJXFC010000262.1:0-7377 GCA_046153915.1 Flavobacteriales bacterium | reverse complement strand
GATCCATTTATCACCATCGCAAAATTTGGTCCGGATGCCACCCGTTGGTATATGATCACCAACGCGCAGCCATGGGACAATCTGAAGTTTGATGTAGAGGGAATTGCTGAAGTGCAAAGAAAATTCTTTGGCACACTATATAATACGTATGGCTTCTTTGCCATTTATGCCAATATTGATGGATACGTGTACAATGCTTCTCAGGCAGTTCCAATGGAAGAGCGCAGCGAGTTGGATCGCTGGGTTATTTCAAAACTCAATAGCCTGATCAAACTTGTATCATCAGAACTCGACGACTACAATCCCACTCCGGCAGCGCGCGCCATAGAAGCCTTTGTAGACGAACACTTGTCCAATTGGTATGTGCGTCTTTCACGCAAACGATTCTGGCACGGAGAAATAACCCGCGACAAACAAGCGGCTTGCGACACGCTTTTCGAATGTCTAACTGGCATTGCTCAACTGGCCTCGCCTTTCGCGCCTTTTTTCACCGATTGGTTGTATAAAAACCTCACCGATTATCGCCGTCAATCGGGTAAGGCAGAGGATGGATTGTGGCCTCAGGATTCTGTCCACCTCACACATCTGATGAAGCAGGAAGAAAAATGGATCAATGTAGAACTCGAAGAGCGCATGGGATTTGCCCAGGAAATTTCTTCGATGGTTTTGTCAATACGCAAAAAAGAAAATATCCGTGTAAGGCAACCGCTACATGCCATTCGAATCCCTGTTTTGAATGAACGGGATCGCACACGCATTGAGGCTGTCAGCGATTTAATACTGGCAGAAACCAATGTGAAGAAACTCGAATTGGTTAGCGAAGAAGAAGCACACATCGTCAAAAACCTCAAGCTGAATTTTAAAACCCTGGGAGCCAAATGCGGCAAAAACATGAAGGCTGTTCAGGCTTTTGCAGCGTCCAATGGTGAAAAGATCATACAGGGAATTGAGCGGGATGGAAAAATGAACATCGAAGTAGATGGAACAATTATAGAACTTATCCACGAAGACGTAGATATTATCCCCGTCGATATACCCGGTTGGAAGGTGGTAAATGATGGTGCACTGACGGTTGCGTTGGACATTACAATCACCGAAGAACTGCGCCACGAGGGCATTGCGCGCGAGTTTGTGAATCGCATTCAAAACCTGAGAAAAGAAAGTGGATTTGAAGTAACAGACAAAATAAGCGTAAAGATTTTGCGTAATGATTTCTACAATGTGGCAATACAAGCGAATTCAGAATATATTCGCGCGCAAATTTTAGCTGGTGAAATAGAGATGGCAGACTCCATCGACAATGGATTCACAGTTGAAATTGAAGAAGGAGTAACAACTCAAATATCATTGGCTAAACTCAATTAAAAAAAAAGCTTTTTACAATGGCAACGAAAAAAAACGCGAAAGCGAAACCAGCAAAAAAAGCTGCTGCAAAAGCGAAACCAGCAGCTAAGAAATCTGCCGCCAAGAAGGCCGCAGTAAAGAAAAAAGCTGCTAAGGCAAAGCCTGCAGCGAAGGCTAAATCAGCTAAGAAGGCTGCTAAACCAGCTAAGAAAACTGCAAAACCAGCAGCTAAAAAAGCGAACAAGCCCGCGGCAAAGAAGGCTAAACCAGCAGCTAAAAAGGCGAAACCGGTTGCCAAAAAAGCAGCGAAGAAGGTTGCAAAACCAACTCCAAAAAAGACTGTAAAATCAGCTCCGAAAAAGGTGGCAAAGCCAGTAGCAAAAAAGGTAGCTAAACCTGCGAAACCGGTTGCAAAATCGAAAGCGGCAAAAGCCAAACCAGTTGCGAAACCTGTAGCAAAACCTGTAGCAAAACCAGCTCCGAAGCCAGTTGCGAAAGCGAAACCAGCTCCGAAAGCTGCACCAAAAGCCGCTCCAAAAGCTGCTCCGGCTCCTAAGCCAGCTCCAGCACAAAAATCAGCTCCTGTGGCCAAACCAGCAGCAGCTGCTCCTGCGGCACCTGCAGCTCCTGAAGCTTCCGCTACTCCATCAACACCAGCAGCAGATTCTACGTCAGACACCTCAGAGCCTGAGGCCGGCAGAGGTTCCGGCGATAAAAAATCAACCCCAAAAGTAACACCTAAAAAAGCAGATAGCAGTAGTATGCCCGAAGTACGATATTCTGACAAAGACCTCAAAGAATTTGAAGAACTCATTCACGATAAATTAAAACAAGCAAAATCAGATTTGGAAGAATTGCGCCAGTCGCTGTCTCACGAAAGTGACAACAGCACCGACGACACTTCGCCCACTTTTAAAATGATGGAAGACGGAAGCGACACCATGAACCGCGAGGAATTGGCTCAGCTTGCATCACGTCAGGAAAAGTTCATCCAGAATCTGGATAATGCGTTGCTCAGAATTAAGAACAAAACCTACGGCATCTGTCGTGTTACAGGTAAGTTGATTCCGAAAGAACGTCTGCGCTTAGTGCCTCATGCCACATTGAGCATCGAAGCAAAAAATATGCAATAACATATTGCTACATTAAATGGAGAATGAAATTGATCAATCAGTTTCGTTCTCCATTCATTTTAACCAGTCCATTTGAAAAAGGCCCTGATCACCATATTATCAGTTCTGGTCATCGACCAGTGGATCAAGATTTGGGTAAAACTCAACTTCCACTACGGCGAAAGCAAAGAGGTTATTCCAGGATGGCTCGATCTTCAATTTGTCGAAAATCCAGGCATGGCCTTCGGTTGGATGTTGCCCGGAGAAAGCGGCAAACTCCTTCTCAGCATATTCCGCATTCTTGTAGTAATCGGTATTTCATGGTATCTCTATAAACTCGTCAAACAGAAAGCACATTGGGGCTACATTGTCTGTGTATCTCTCATTGTAGCTGGGGCATTGGGCAATATCCTTGATAGCGCGGTTTACGGACTTATCTTCGACAAGGGTTCGTTGTTCGATGCCGATATTGGCGATTACACCATGTACTTTGGAAAGGCCGCTATGGAAGGTGAAGGCTATGCGGCACCTCTGATGGGCAATGTTGTAGACATGTTCCATTTCACCAAAGAATACACCTGGGACGGGGTATCTCACGAAATTTTTCCTCCGGTTTTTAACGTTGCAGATAGCAGTATCACCTTTGGTATTATCTTCATTCTCCTTTTCCAAAAGCGTTTTTTTGGCGGTCAGTTAAAGCACAAAGGGGAAGAAAACGTAGAGTGGACGGAAAAATCTAATCCGGAAACAAGTGACTCAATCGCGCCTGAAGAATTGCCGTCCAATCAATCAGACCAGAATTCTGGCGTTTCCAATCGGGAAGAGAACGTGTGAAAATGAAAAACCCCTCTGCAAAGCATAAGGGGTCTTTCATGTTGTTTCGATAACGTCCTTTTACATCAGCCAAAACCTGTTGCCTTTTGGCGCTCGTTTGCACTCCAGGCGTTAAACTAAACCTTAATCATCATGATATTCTTTCGTTGGAAAGAATCTGGCTTTCTGCGTTCAGGAACAGGACGAAATTAGATTTGTGACCGACGACGGCCGTGTTAAAAGGGATGAGTGGTGCGTTAAAAGTCGTTAACCACTTTTTTAACAAATCAACTTGTAGGTTCTTTGAAGCGTGAAAGGCAGTTGGAAGAAGTTTTTACACATGGAAAATGGGGGTAATTTCCATGGCAGACTGTAAGAAGAGCCTGCAAGCACATACACCACACCACGATTAGATGAAAGAGAGATACATTCAGTTGTTGATTGCCGTCAGTACCCTGGCGGTTATCGGGCTGATTGCCATTCAGGTGTATTGGGTCAACAATACTTTTACCCTGCGCGAACAGGATTTTGCGAGCACTGTTAGCAAGGCGCTCACAGAAGTTTCGGCCCGACTCGAAGAAAAAGAATGGGTTGCGCTGGCCGAGAAAAAGGCCGAAGCACCATCTGTTAGTATCCGCGCTGGCGGCGATAGTTCCGTTATTGTCAACTATGGGATGCGTGGTCTCGACATCGTTAACAGAGATCAGGGCGATTCGGCTTTTAGCGATCAAAGTGAAATACTCAATCAATCCGGAATCCTCGACGACATCATGGACGGACTGGTAGAACTGGACATTTACAAGGGCATACAGGAACGAATAGACACCACTTTTCTGGATAGTATTCTTCATGTAGCACTCGCCAGCAGGGGCATCAAAGCCGATTTTGTTTACGCCGTTTATAGCCGTATTCAAACTCCCGAAATACTTCCCGATAAAAGTGCGCAATTCAACGAACGGCTTGTCAGCGAGGCCTATAAGGCGCAGTTGTTCTTACACGATCCCTTTGCAGACGCCAATTACCTGCACGTTCTTTTCCCCAATCAAAGCCGTTACCTCCTTGGCTCCATGTGGAAAATGTTGCTCATTGCAGCTTCGTTGCTCTTCGTCATCATGTTTTTGTTTTCGTTTTCGATCAAGACCATTTACCGGCAGAAAAAACTCAGCGATATCAAAAACGACTTCATCAACAACATGACGCATGAGTTAAAAACACCTATTGCTACAATTAGTCTGGCGTGCGAAGCCCTCAACGACCCCGATATGCGCAGCAGCGAAAATGCGATGTCCAATTATCTCGGTATGATTCGCGATGAAAACAAACGACTCGGAGTATTGGTTGAAAACGTGCTGCGCACCAGCATTTTTGAACACGGTGAAATGAAATTGCGGTATCAGCCTATCAATATTCACGATACAATTGAGAAGGTCATAGCCAACATTTTTATTCAGGTGAAGAAGAAAAAAGGCGAAATCAAAACACACCTCGATGCCAGCCAGTTTGTTGTTCAGGGAGACCAGCTTCATATCACCAATGTGATTTACAACCTCATCGACAACGCCATCAAATACTGCGAAAACGAGCCACTTATCGAAATTTTTACCCGGGAAGAGTTAAATGGCATGGCCATTGAGGTGCGCGACAACGGAATTGGAATCACTAAGGAGAATCAGAAAAAGGTATTCGACAAATTATTCCGCGTTCCCACGGGCAATGTCCACAACGTAAAAGGCTTCGGACTGGGGCTTAGTTACGTGAAAGGAGTGGTAGAAAAACACGGAGGTCTGGTTGAAGTAACCAGCGAAATCAAAAAAGGAAGTACATTCATCATCCATTTACCTTATAAACATGAAAAAGAAGATTAAAGTTTTATTGTGCGAAGACGACCCCAATCTGGGCTCGTTGTTGAAAGATTATTTAAATGCCAAAGGCTTCGAAACCGAGCTGGCAACAGACGGATTGGAAGGAGGTAAGATGTATAAGCGCAATACTTACGAATTCCTCATTCTCGATGTTATGATGCCGTTGAAGGATGGTTTCACTCTAGCGCAGGAAATTCGCCAGGAGGATAAACACACACCCATTCTTTTCCTCACCGCAAAGAGCATGAAGGAAGACACCCTCGAAGGATTTAAGGCCGGTGCCGACGATTATATGACGAAGCCTTTCAGTATGGAAGAATTGTTGGTACGTATGAATGCCATTCTCCGCCGCAGCAATGCACTTCCAAGCAACGATGGCGATGTGTTAACCTATACCGTTGGTCGCTACAATTTCGATTACCAGACACAAAAGCTCACCATTGACGCAAAGGATTACAAGCTCACAACAAAGGAAAACGAATTGCTTTACCTTTTGTGCAAGAATAAAAACGGCGTGATGGAAAGAAGTTATGCCCTCAAAGCCATTTGGGGAGAAGACAGCTATTTCAATGGCCGCAGCATGGACGTGTACATAGCTAAGTTGCGCAAACACCTCAAGGAAGATCCCACGGTAGAAATTTTAAACATCCACGGCAGAGGGTTTAAGTTGCTGGCGAGTTAATGCGGATTGGTAGAAGTAATCCGATTACTTTTTCTCGTCGTACTTCTTCTTGTACTTCTCATACAACTCCGTCTGTTTGCTCGACAGATCGATGTCGCGGCCCTGAATAAAGGCATGCACGACATTGTTTGTTGTCATATCCAACGCGTCGCCTTTGGATAGAAAAAGTGTGGCGTCTTTGCCCGTTTCCAGACTTCCGCAGCGCGCATCAATTCCAAGCATCTGTGCAGGTGATAAGGTGAGGGCGCGAATGGCTTCCTCATAAGGCAATCCATGTGCAACGGCCGTTCCTGCCTGGAAAGGTAAATTGCGCAAATCGGTGCGTTCCATTTCACATTCATTTTGAATACAGAAAGTAATGCCCGCTTTGTAAAGTAACGATGGAATTTTAAATGGCAGATCCACATCTTCGTCTTTGCGCAAGGGAACTTCATGGATTTTGCGAATCATCACAGCAATCCCATTTTCCTTGAGCATATCGGGAATCATCCACGCATCGTATCCGCCAACAATCACCATTTTGGCTATGGAATTATCCTTTTTAAAGTGAATGGCTTCGATAATGCTTTTCACATCTTGCGCATGCACATAGAGCGTCTGCTTGCCATCAATCACACCGCGCACGGCTTCAAATCGAACTTCCTGGATTGCTGGTTTTTGGTCTTTGCAATAGGCCGCTGCTTCGCTGAAGAACAATTGTATCTCGCGCAATTGCTGATCGTAGGTTTTTACTTTTTCGATGGATACTTTTCCCTTATCGTTGTGTTTGTGATACACCTGTGGCCAGTTGAGGTGAACACCGTCATCTTCGCGAATTAGCGCGTCTTCCCAGTTCCACGCGTCAAGTTGCATGACAGAAGATGTGCCGCTGATAATACCTCCACGCGGAGTGATTTGGGCCATCAAAACCCCATTGCTTCTCACCGTTGGGATGATTTCAGAATCGGTGTTGTAAGCAATGGCGGTGCGCATACTTGGTTTAAAAGTTCCCGTTTCTGCCATGTCGTTCGTTGGTCTTGCAGCATCAATTTCTAATAAACCAAGCGTGCTGTTGGTGGCAATAAAACCAGGATAAACATGCATACCATCCGCATAGATGGTGGTGTCGTAAGCTCCATCAGAAAGGCGAATCAGGCGCGCATCAGCCACCATATCGATTTTGCCATCGCGAAATCCGAGGGCACAATTTTCCATTACCTGTCCGTTGCCAATATGTGCTGTAGCATTTAGAATGAGCACACTTTTGGTTTGAGCAGGAGCGGGTGTAGGCACTTGCTGGGCAGAGAGTTCAATGCCAGCAAAAAGCAAAAGGCCAAATAGAAATTGGAAAAGTTGTTTCATAGCAATTTATGAATGACAAGAATACACTATCAGATTTGTAAACCGGTACAAGTGGCAAAAATTAAGTTTTTACAACGTTCTATTTGAGTTGTACACCGCTAACTTCGCCTTCGCATTAAAAAAGCTGCATGTTAGCTACCAAAGAACTCAGATTTGAATATCTCGACGGACCATCCTTCCGTTTTCCGGACATGGTGTGCGGCAAAGGAGAACATTTGCTCAT
>JBJXFC010000031.1:0-21808 GCA_046153915.1 Flavobacteriales bacterium | reverse complement strand
GGCTCGCGCAATATTTTTTGATGCAGGTGTAGCCTGAGTTACATCAAATCACAAAATAGAGCAAGTCCTTGGTATTGAAGATATTTTGCATTGCAGTAGAATTCTAATGCTGAATCTGGGTTTAAGGAGTAAAATCGAGGAAACGGTTGATTTTGAAGTGATTTTGTGTTGCAGTAGATTTCTAATGCGGATTCTGGGTTTAACGAAGTATGAACTAAAAAGGCACAAAACAAACGATTTGATGAAATTTTAAACAGGCTCTTAGTCTTCGAGGTTAAAATACCTGACTATTGCCCTTTTGATAAGCAATTCCTGCTCGTCTGGCTCAAGGGCCGGAAGTGTTTCTGTTCGCTCGAAATGGGGCCAACCGTCTTCATCCCGGCCTACGAAAGTATAATATCCATAGGGCAGAAGGACGCTGCAGATACCTACATGCATGAGCTCCACCTTTTGGTCTTTTTTGAAGTTTTGGTAGTCCTTTCCCAGTTCCTGAACCCCTATCAGGAAAAGTATTGCGGCATAATCCAGTTTTTCTCCAAATTGGGCTGAAACGCGCGTAATTGTTTCATTCCATGTCTTTTCAAATTGATAATCCATCGTGAGATTTAAAGTATTGGTCAAATGTTGGCAAAATATAAACAACCTTTACTGTTTGGATCGTCTCTAATTTGGATTACTTTTGACATTGCTTTAAAATCCTAACGAACGTTACTATTGCATGAACAAAATTCTACGATTCAGTTGTGCAGCCTTTTTAGTTCTCTGTTACACGGCAGTTGATGCCCAGTCTCGCACTGAGTTTCTTGATGCTCAGTGGAAAACAGTGGCTAGCTCCGATAAGGCCAAATACTCCAGGGCTATTACCCTCGTCCTTCCAGATAGTGCTTACGCCGTTACCGTTAATCTTGTTGATGGTGAAACCATTATGCAAGGTTCATTCAAAGATAAAGTTTTGGAAATCGAACACGGTGATTTTACCTTTTGGTATGACAACGGAAATATGGAATCCAAAGGCCGTTTCAAAGAAGGCTACAAGGTTGGCGTTTGGAAGCGCTGGAACTCTGAAGGCATTGCAAAACCAGATCGCATTTATCCTGATGAAAACTCGCCTGTTACGGGCAACCCGGGTGGACCTAAAAATATCATCGCTGCAAAACCTCCTGGAGGCATGCAGGCACTGCAACGCCTTGTAAACGATAGTCTTAGCTATCCTGAAGAAGCCAAAAACCGCGGACTTGAAGGCACCGTTTATATTACATTCACAATCGACGCCACAGGAGAGGTTCGCCTTCCTGAAATTTCGGACGGAGTGCATTATCTCCTCGACGAAGAAGCACTGCGCTTTGTATCTTCACTTCCTTCCTGGACACCGGCTTCCAAAAATGGAATCCCTTGTGAGTCCAGTTATGTGATGCCAATTACGTTTGATTTGGGTGGTTCCGACTCAAACGGAAATTCGGGCAGAGGAAGTTCTTCAAAGAATTAATCTTAACCAAATCGATAATTTTACATAATGGGCTGCCTTCGGGCAGCCTTTTTATTTTCATCCGGCTTTTTCTTCGGGTTTCCATTTACTTTGAGGCCTCAATTCTAAAAGACTGTCATATCGATTGCCATGAAAAAATTCAGTATTGCAATTCACGGCGGAGCGGGCACTATCACCCGCAGCCAAATGTCACCCGAGCGTGAAATGCGCTACATCCAAAGCCTGAGCGATGCATTATTTGCTGGTCAAAGTGTTCTGGCGGCTGGAGGATCTTCGCTGGATGCTGTAACGGCCGCAGTAATTTCACTGGAAGACAATACTCTTTTTAATGCGGGCAAGGGTTCAGTTTTTACACACGACGGACGCCATGAAATGGATGCTTCGTTAATGCGTGGCGATAATCTTGAAGCGGGCGCTGCGGCCGGAATAACCGGGGTGAAAAATCCCATTCTTCTTGCCAGGGCCATCATGGAGAAAAGCGAACATGTGATGATGAGTGGATCGGGCGCGGAGACATTTGCCAAAGAACAAGGTTTGATTTTTCAGCCGGAGGCATATTTTTACGATGAATTCCGCCACAACCAATGGATCCAGGCCAAATCGGATGATGTTGTGCAACTTGATCATTCAGAAAAGAAATTCGGAACAGTGGGAGCAGTAGCGCTGGATATGGCTGGAAACCTCGCGGCGGCAACCTCTACCGGCGGAATGACCAACAAAAAGTGGGGAAGAATCGGAGACTCACCCGTAATCGGAGCAGGAACCTACGCTAACAACCGTACATGTGCCGTCTCCTGCACCGGACATGGAGAATTTTTCCTTCGGGCCGTTGTGGCGTATGACATTTCCTGTTTGATGGAGTACAAAGGTGTGAGTATTGAAGAAGCCTGCAAGATTGTGGTTCAGGATAAACTGGTGAAACTGGGAGGAGAAGGGGGCTTGATTGCCGTTGATTCACAAGGTAATCTGGCGCTTCCATTCAACTCCGAAGGCATGTATCGCGGATGGCAGACGTCTGGGACTCAGCCCGAGATTCGAATTTACCGCGATTGATTTTCCGGATTCACAAAAAGCAATGAACTATCGCCATAACTCAAAAACCGGTAGTTGTTTTTAAGGGCGTGCTCATAGATCATGCGCCAATGGTGCTCACCTGAGACTTCATTTTGGCCGGTAATTGCGGCGACTAGCAATAATAGTGTGCTTTTGGGCATGTGGAAATTGGTGATTATTCCATGTATGAATTGAAAGCGGTAGCCTGGCGCGATCATTACGGATGTTTCGGTTTGAATTTCGCTCAACCCCAATTGGTTGGCAGAATCATAAAGAAATTGAAGGGCTTCCAAAGGAGGAATATCCGATTTTAATTCGTATGGATCCCATTGACCAACACCGCTGGGTTTGTCTTCTCCACTCATCCACTTTGCACCAAGCCAATAAAGACTCTCAAGCGCGCGCGTGGTTGTAGTGCCAATCGTGACAATTTTTTTGGAGGGATGAGCAATCAGGTATTCCAACAACGTCAATGAAACTGAAAATTTCTCGCTGTGCATGGCATGCCCTTCCATGTTTTCTGCTGACACGGGTTTAAATGTGCCCGCACCAACATGGAGCGTCAATTCGAGTTTGCGGATACCCTTTGACTCCAGACTTTGAAGAAGCGGTTCAGTAAAATGCAATCCTGCGGTGGGTGCAGCCACTGACCCATTCATGCGGGCAAAAACTGTTTGGTATCGAAGATAATCCTCTTCTTCGGCCTGGCGGTTGAAATAAGGCGGAAGTGGCAGTTGGCCGGCGGCGTCAAGGATTTCCGAAAAACTGACCTGATCGTGGTTCCAGCGAAATTCGATGGTAAATTGATCATCGTTTTTGCCAACTTTAATTGCTTCAAGTGCAATGTCGTTAGTGCCTGCGGTTACTTGTACACTAAGTACCTCATCGCGTTTCCATTTTTTGGCACCACCCACCATGCACAACCAGGTCGATTTACCTTTTTCGATCATGGCATCCTGGTGTGATTTGGAAATTGGTTCGAGGCAAAAAATTTCGATGGAAGCACCGGTTGCTTTTTTGAAGAAAAGTCTGGCAGGTATTACGCGCGTGTTGTTTCCAATCAGTATCACTTCTTCACCCAAAAATTGCCCAAGTTCAAGAAAATGCGCATCCACTATTTTACCACGTCGAAAAACAAGCAGTTTGGATGCGTCTCGGTCGGGTAGTGGATGACTTGGGATACGCTTCTCAGGAAGAGTATAATCGAATTCGGATATTTGAAGATGGCGCGGATGCATGGCCAATAGTAGTGATTGGAATGGGTACAAAAAAATCGTGGCCAGACGTTTCTGGCCACAATTCTAAACCTTAACTAAAACTAACTATACTATCTGATGTGCCCTAGAACGGACACTTCATTGTGTGTTACTTATTTTTTATGTGAAAGCTGAAGCCGCTTTCCTCAAAATTTCCTTGCGTTGCAAAAGTGAGAACCAAAAGCGATATAAAATGTTGCACGGGCAAAAACATTTAACACGAATTTGGAAACTCTTGTTTTTCTAATTCTTTATTTTAGAAATAATTACCAGATCATTTGCGCCAATTTCAAATGAAAGATTAAATGGCTTGCACAATTGACCAAGCACTTCTTCCAATGGGGTCACATCACGCGTGAAATACACTGTAGGCAATGCATTTTCGGGTATTTCATTGCATTGAATTCGCACGTTGTATTGTCTTTCTATCTCATTAACAACATTCATAAAAGGTTCAGATTTAAGATGAAATTCACCTTTGCGCCAGTCTCCTTCATTGGAATCAAAAGTGGAAATATCCAAAGTTCCTTTGTCCAATTCTGCGGCATAACCTGGTGTGATTTCAATGTTGCCGTGGCCTGCTGATACTCTTACCCGACCCGAATAACATTCAACACGAAATTTCTCTGCCCGTGCGAATACATCAAAACTGGTTCCAAGAACTTCAACAACCCCAGAGGGTGTAATTACACTGAAATTACTTCCCTTCTTAACTTCGAAAAAGGCTTCCCCTTCAAGTCTTAAAACGCGTTTTTCACTCCAGTCTTCGGCATATTCGGCTGTGGATGATGCGTTCAATGTCATAACAGACTGATCGGGCAATACAATCGTCTTGGTTTGTTTTGCTTCGGCCATTTGGCGCACAACGCGACTTTTCGGCCAACCAATAACCACTGCCATAATAACAATCGCAGCCGCAGAGGCAACACCTACCAGCGGTTTCCAGTTCATCTTAACTACCCGGGTTTCTCTTGCAGGAATAGAATCCAGTTTGGACTCGATTTCCTTCCATGCCTGTTCTGTGCTTTTGCCCTCCGGAACACCCCAACCCCCCAGGATTTTTTGATACTTATTCATTTCTTCTTCTTTTTCCATCATTATACAGTGGCCTTACATGCTCAAATTGTTATACCCTACTGTTTTTGCGAATATTTACAATTTGATTTTTTCAAATTATTTCATTGCTAAATGGGCTTCAGGAAAAATTCCGTTTCAAGCTTGCTAACTCCAGTCGCAAATCCTTTGATTCCCAATATGTTGTCTGGTCCATTGGTGAGTAGTCCACGGATATCTCCTGCATTGTAAAAGAATACAGATTCCAACGATTTTGGTATCGCAAAAACAGTGAGTTTGTGACGGCCATAATACTTGAAATCCGTATCGGAAACAATAATACCCGCTGCTACCTGTGGGCCGCTGAAATTGGTGGCAAAGTTTCCGGAAGGGACGGTAAATGGTATTTCTACCGGCGTTTCTTCCAGGCAATCCATTCGCACTACATAGGAGTATTTTTCATTGTCTAATTCTGTCCAGGTAACAATTACGATGGAACTTCCAGTCGAAGAGGAGTTGATAATCAGTGTATCATTCAATGCAATGGTAAAATCGAGCGCGGGTGGCATGGCGATTTCTGTCGTAAAATCATGCCCTTTGACCCTGCCTGAGAGCGTGTAAGATGCACCTGGTTCGATTGGAAATGCAGCAACATAATTTCCTTCAGTGTAATTTAAAGTTGCAGCATCGGAGGAATTTTGACGGGCAATGGCGATGGAGGCATCTGTGACAGGTGATCCCCATGATTCACCGTCTTGAAGCACGAAAAATTGGATACCGTTGGTTGATGTGCCATTGGGAACAACAGCGATCATGACGGGTGTTTCTTTACGCAAATCATCTACACTCACTGGATTGCATTGCACCAGCAGGATGAAAATATAGGTGAGTAAAAGGATGCGCATCGTCAAAATCTCAAATTCAAATTTAGGGATGGAAGAAAGCCGAGCATAAGCACTTTTCTTTCTGTTATTGAAAAGTCATTCTGCCCCGGGCCAGTGTCTTTGACCAGGTATTGAATATCCCGAATATTTTGTCGGTTGTAAACGTTGAAGCACGATAACTGAATTTTCGCCCGGGTATTACGGAAAAAGAACTGGTAGGAAAGTGATGCATCCAGCCGATGATACTCTGGTAATCGGGCACTATTTAGGTTGCCATACACGGGCAGTTGGCGAGTCGAACCATCGGGAAGTGGAAATGGATAGGATCCCAGATAAGGGGTGTAGGGCCTACCACTGCCATAAACCCACATCAAACTAAAATCCCATCTTTTGCTCTCGAGTTGATAATAAATTTTAAATTCATGCCGCTGCTCAAAGGTTTCCGGAACAACCACTTCGTCTAGTTCAATGTACCGCGAATTGGCTGTGAGCCATGAATAACCAGCCCATGCGTGATGATATCCAGCATCGTACTGAATTAAAAAATCAGCACCATAAGCATAACCGGAGCCATACAACAAATCGTTGGAGCTTATGCTGTCAGAAACAACGAATGCTTCAGAACCTCCATAAACGCCGGTGTATACCGTATTTCCGCGGCTTTTTTTGTAGTACGCCTCCAAATCCAAAGTCCATCTGTTTTTGGTATATGCAAGTCCAGTTACGAGTTGGTTGGAAATCAAAACTGGCAAATCAAGTTCATTCGAAAGTTTCCAGTAGTCTGGATTGTTGTTATACAAACTTTGAGAACGTATGGGCTGAATAAATTGATGAATTCGTCCGGCAGAAAACTTAGCAGTCCAATTGCGGTTGGTAGAAATTCGGTATGCACTTAGACGGTATTCCGGGTAAATTTTGTTGGTTTGATTGTAGTGACTGATTCTCACACCTGGTTTAAGGATCCAATTGCGGAATTTATTATTTTCATCCTGAATGAAGATAGAGCTAACTGTTCCCTGCTGTTCATTTTTTACGTTGATGGGTTGATTGTTGCCATATTCATTCAACGTATTCATGCTATTTATATGCAAGCCCGCCTTCAACAAATTGTATTTTCCATCGTAGCTGAAACTTGATTTGATATTGATATCACCGAGCGTTGTTTTTTCGTTTCTGAACGGAGAGTCTTCAAAGGTGTTCGAAATAAAAATGCTATCCCGTGAGAAATAATTGGTGAGATATCGGCTCGCTCCTGCCTGCAATGTGCTTTGCAGTTTTTCTGTCCATTGTTTGCTCCATCTCAAACCTACACCCTGATTTTGCCACGTGCTTTCATCAATATATATGCGGTCTTCGAGTGATGCGTCATTCACAGTGTCTGCGTATTGGATATAGAGCTGATCCTTGCCACTGTATACACTCAAATTAACCACATCCTTCTCATTTGGTCTGTAGGTGAGTTTTAGATTGACATCCTGGAAATAGAAATCCGGGTTGTTGCCGTCTGTTACATCTTTTTTTTCGGTTCCGGATGTTGTTGCAATACTCGAGTTATAGGATGTATTAAAAATCTCCCGAAATGTGGGGGAGAAAAGCGCATCGGTAAATGCTCTTCGACCAGTAATCAGGATGGACGCTTTGCCTTTGGGATCAAGTGGTGATTCAAAAAGTCCTCCAATACTCAATGCACCAAGATCAATTTGTGCAGAAGGCAATTGGGCGCTTCCTTCTTTGCCATTTATTTCCACAATACCAGAAGTGCGGTTGCCAAATTCTGCGTCCATACTCCCCTTTATAATGCGAATGTTTTTTACGGCATTTGCATTGACGGCAGAAAAAGCGCCGAAGAAATGATCGAGATGGTATAAGGTAAGGCCATCAAAAGTAACCATGGTTTGATCGCTTGATCCGCCTCGAATATTCAAACCGCTACTGGATTCCTGCGTGGCCGAAATGCCCGGGAAAAGCTGCGCTGCACGCATTACATCCCGCTCACCCGTTCCCATCGAATTGGCAATATCACCTGGATTTAAAACAACCTGCGAAGGTGCCCGGCGCGATTCAATCAATTTGTATTGATTGGGAAGTATTACAATGGCAGGAAGATAATTCCTCCTTTCACGAAGATAAAAGGTCTTTTGATCCAATGCCCCTGCCTTTTTTAATTCAACGACGAGTGGCTCAAAACCGACGTAGGTAAACTCTAGTTCAGCAGATGGCAAACTATCGGGTTCCAGCACAAATCGGCCATCTGCATTGGTGGCGGTGCCAATATTGGTACCCACAAATCGAACGTTTACAAAAGGCAGCAATTCACGTGAATCAGCACTTCTTACCTGCCCCCGAATGGTTATCGTCTTTTCTTTTGGTTCAGTATTTTCAACCAGCTCCGGTTCTGGCGGAGCAGGAAAAAGAATAATGGCCTCGGATGTTTCTTCAAACCGAAGTGCATGGGTCACAAGAATTGCATTTAAAACGCTCTCCAATTCTGTATCTGTAAATGCACACGTAACCCTGATGTTGCGAAGTGTAAAATTGTCGAAGGCGAATTTTACCGAATAATTTTTTTCGATATCATACAAAACATCAGGCAGAGATTTGTTCGTTGCTGCGAGATTTATCCGGGTCTTCAATTGCTGAGCCTGAACGCTTAGTCCAGATAACATCAACACGAGTAGCAATAACCGGTAATATCTCATAACAGCATAACGAGTTGATCTGTTGATCAAAGGATGGCGAAAAATAAGTCCTGAAGGACAATATTACCGAAAATACCTCAGTCATTCATGGAACCCAAAAAAGCAGTGTTGAAAAAGACTTCAGGCAAGCTTAAATAAAACCATTCTTCTGGCCATTTTTGATGCAAAGAATTGTGGGGTGAAACGACAATAAAGTTCCGGAGTGATGGTTTTCATCATTCTCCAACACACCCGATAAATCTTTGGATAAATGAAACTGTGATCACACTGGCATGGGCGAACAAGAATTAATAATCGATCTTCAGCACGCAGAGATCAGGCAAAAAGAAAACGTCATTTTAAAAGACGTGAATCTGCAAGTAAGAAATGGTGAGTTTGTATACCTCGTAGGCAAAACCGGTAGCGGTAAGAGCAGTTTGCTCAAAACACTGTATGCCGCATTACCGCTTGCCGGCGGAACAGGGTCGTGTTGTGGCTTTGATCTTAAGGAAATCAAACGATCGCAGGTGCCGTACCTGAGAAGAAAACTCGGTATTGTTTTCCAGGATTTCGAATTGCTTACCGATAGAAGTGTCAATGATAATCTTGATTTTGTGTTGCGGGCAACAGGCTGGACAGACAGCAAAGCCATGGAAAGCCGCAAACAAAGTGTACTCGAACTGGTTGGTTTGGAAGGGCGAGGTTACAAAATGCCCCACGAGTTGAGCGGAGGTGAACAACAACGCGTGGCCATTGCCCGTGCATTGCTCAATACACCGCAACTTATTCTTGCCGATGAACCAACTGGCAACCTTGATCCGCGCACCAGTCTCGAAATCCTCAATTTGCTTCTTGCCATCAGTCATTCGGGAACCGCTGTGGTAATGGCTTCTCATGACTACGCCACCATGCGCAATTTCAGTTGTCGTGTTATTATTTGCGATGAAGAAGCAGTAAGTGAAACGACAGATATCAATCAGCTAGAACGCATTCAGGCCTGATGTTGAGCCCGCTTGTAAGCATTATTGTTCCGGTATTCAACGCCAGAACTACGCTTGCCAAAACGCTTATCAGCGCCATCAATCAGCAGTATCCCGCCAAAGAGATTCTGGTAATAGACGGTGGTTCAACAGACGGATCATTGGAGATCGTTAACCAGTTTCGTTCACAAATACACTTTTCTATCAGCGAGCCAGATTCCGGCGTTTATCAGGCAATCAACAAGGGATTGGAAAGGGCCAAAGGCAGTTGGATTTTGATTCTCGGCGCAGATGATTATCTTTCAGATACTGATGTTCTCGCAAATTGTTTTCAAGATGCACCACAGGATTGTGAATTGATTTTGGGTGATGTGATCAATTTTGGATCGGAACATTCATTGGTACCCCTGCGCTATCACAATACCATGAGCCGAAGACTGTATTGGAAGAATACCATGCATCAACAGGGCGTTTTTTACCAGCGTCGAATTTTCGAAAATTTCAGATTTAATGAATCTTACAAAGTGCTTGCAGACTATGATTTGCATTTGATGCTTTTGAAGAATGGCGTCAAATGGTATTCCGTTGATAAAGTTATAGCTCATTGTAGCGCCGGCGGATTGTCAAAACAATTCAAAACGGCATTGTACCGGGAAGAACTAAAAATAAAACGGAGCCGATTGAGTCCCTGGATTTTCATGCTCAACATTCCCTGGGTGTGGATCAAGTACGTCATCAAAAAACTGGGCTGACGACTAGAACTGGCGCAGGAATCTCAAATCATTCTCAAAAAACATGCGCAAATCATCAATCTGGTAACGCAGCATAGTGATGCGCTCAATTCCCATTCCAAAGGCGAAGCCGGAATACTTTTCTGAGTCAATACCACTTGCTTTCAAAACATTGGGGTCGACCATGCCACATCCCATTATTTCCAGCCATCCTGTTCCTTTGGTAATTCTATAATCTGCTTCTGAGTTAAGTCCCCAATAGACATCCATTTCTGCGCTGGGTTCTGTAAAGGGGAAATAGGATGGGCGCAGACGAATTTTAGCTTTTCCGAAAAACTCCTGGGTAAAGTATTGCAGCGTTTGTTTCATATCGGCGAATGAAACTCCTTCATCAATATACAATCCTTCGATCTGATGGAACTGACAATGCGCCCTTGCACTGACGGCTTCATTGCGATAGACCCGGCCTGGCATAACAATGCGCAACGGTGGTTTTTGTTTTTCCATGGCCCGCACCTGCACACTGCTGGTATGGGTGCGAAGAACCATATCTGGATTCTGTTCGATAAAAAAAGTATCCTGCATATCGCGGGCAGGGTGTTCTGGCGGGAAATTGAGACCACTGAAAACATGCCAGTCGTCTTCAATTTCGGGACCATCGGCGACTGTAAATCCAATGCGCGAAAATATTTCTAGAATTTCTGCCCGAACGATGGACAGCGGATGCCTTGTACCCAATGGAATGCCCCCATCCGGGCGGGTAAGATCTTCACCGGCCGCATTTGAGGTAGAGCTCGCCGATGTTTGTTCTTGCAATGCATCCAATTTTCCCTGCACGGCATTTTTGAGTTTGTTCAATTCCTGTCCCAGCACTTTTTTCTGCTCAGAGCTCACAGTTTTAAACTCTTCAAACAAATCATTCAACAGTCCTTTTCTGCCAAGAAAACGAATCCGGAAATTTTCGACTTCGACGTGAGATTCGGCAATAAATGACTCTACATCCTTGAGATATTGATCAATTTTATCCTGCATCAGATCCTTATTTTACACGGGTAACAGTCATCGTAACGTCCACCACAGGACGATCGCCGGGTTTCGTTTTTTGCTTGGCTATTTTATCAATCACGTCCAAACCGGAAATAACTTCTCCGAATACGGTGTAATCCATATCCAGTTGAGCTGTTCCACCTATGGTTTTGTACAGTTTTTTCTGTTCGTCGGTGTATTTAAATCCAGCCATTTTGCCCGCCACCATGTTTTCGACCTGCGCAATTCCTGCATCAGTCATTACAGCGCCCTGAACCACATAGAACTGGCTTCCGCTGCTTTCGCGGTTTGGGTTGGATGGCCCACCGGTTCTTGCCGCAGCTAAAGCGCCTTTTTTATGAATAAGCGATGCATTGAACTCAGCAGGAACGGTATATCCAGGTCCACCTGTGCCCAGACGGGCATCAGCAGCAGCGCCTTTGCTATTTGGATCGCCACCCTGGATCATGAATCCGTTGATGCATCGGTGGAAAAGGGTACCATCGTAGTATTTTTTATCCACGAGCTTTAGAAAATTATCCCTGTGCTTTGGGGTTTCGTTGTAAAGGATCGCAATCATATCTCCATAGGGAGTGCTGATTTTTACCTTGACTTGTTTATCGCTTTTTGCGGCAGTTTCAGGTTGTTTGGCTGGTTCCGCTGGTTGTGTTGTCTCTGGCGTAACTACCTGGGATTTACTGGCGGAGGTATCCTGATTAGCAGGAGTTGCGGTCGTGCCGGCATGATCCACGGGAGTTTCAGCCTTCGGAGGCGTTGATGAATCGGTGGTTTTTGGCTGGTCCGCACAGCTTGAAAGTAGGAGGGAGGCCGCAATGGCGCAACCCACGAATGGTAAAATGAGTCTTTTCATATACTGAAATTTTGAAGGGCGAAAATAGCCAAGCAATACTTCAGTAAAGCGGTAAATCAATTAAAAAGAGCCAGAGATTTTTTGATAGTTTTCCAGACCTGAGTGGAAATGAATGTGACACGAAAGGCCAGAGGCTGCGTGTGTGCTTGGTTTATTGTTGATTGAGAAGTTGTTATCTCCACCGGGATATTGACTGAATTGCTGTGAATGAATGGATTTCAACATTGGTTTTTTCAAAGTATGCAATGAATTGATGCACCTAAGGCAAAAATTGCGTTTCTTTGTTTCGCCTTTTAACCGTTTTGATTAACAATGAAAAAAAATTATACATACGTTTTTGGATTGGTAATGCTCCTGTGTATCGGGTTCGTTATCAATGGGTGCAAGAAGGATAAGGAGACCATTGCCACCATTACCATAGTGAATGATGATGGCGCTGTAGTGCCTGGTGCTACGGTACGACTTTTTTCGAATCCGTCCGAATTCCCACCTCCACCCAACGCACTCCGTTTTGATACAACACAGGTTACGAATGGAACAGGCAAAGTGACTTTTGACTTCACCGAGTTCTACAAAAAGGGCCAGGCTGGTTTTGCTGTTCTGGATATTGAAGCCTATAAAGGTGGATTGAATGGCGAAGGAATTATCAAAATTGAGGAAGAGACTACGTCTGAAGAGACTATTACGATCGAATAAGAATCTATAAGATTGTGAAAGGCCATTCCAGCAGGAGTGGCCTTTTTATTTATCCGTCTTTTTGCAAAGTAGCATCTCCGGATTACATTTGCCGCCCTCCATATTAAAGTGGTTTGTATTTGCGGGATGTAGCTCAGTTGGTAGAGTACACGTCTGGGGGGCGTGAGGTCGCACGTTCGAGCCGTGTCATCCCGACAAAAAAGGAGGAAGCGCAGGCTTCCTTTTTTACTTTATTTGTCAGCTGCTTTCGTAATAGTATCACCAGCAAGCCCCTTCAACGTTCTAATCAAAAACAAAGAGGCAATGGTTGCAGCAATAGCAATGTATCCTACAAATTCATAGCCTTCAATGGGGCTGAATTCATCCTTTTGTGTAATGATGGCACCGGCTAGAATTGCGCTTCCTCCGCTAGCGAGAGACATGCATGCAGAATTGAGACTCATGTATCCCGCTCTGTTTTGAGGTGGCACGATGGCACTTGTAATTGTATTCGCAGGGATCATTCTTCCACTTATAAAAACAAAGAAAAAAGAGGCAATAATCAAAACTGCCCAGAAAGGTACCTCTTCAAGATGTGTTACAACGATTACAGGTAGTATGGAGAGCAACGCAAAAATGGTAAAGATTCTAAATCGCCCTACTTTATCCACCGCGCGGCCAATCAAAAATCCGCTCACTACTGTTGCCAGTCCGCCGCAGAGGTAGATGTATTTCACATTTACCTGCGCAACTCCAACGTTGTTTACGTAATAGGGTGTAAGAAAACTGATCACTGTAAATTGTCCTAATACCAGCAACACAGTAAACAATAATCCTGTTCGTTGTTGTGGCGTTGTAAAAGCTTGACGCAGTGTTTCCAAACGGTCCTTTTTTAATTTGGCTGCGGCTAAATGCGCTTTCAGTGAAGGAACAAATCGAAATGCCAGCAACCACACCGGAATGCTTAACGCACTGACGAAATAAAACGGGACATGCCAGTTCTGATCAAATGCATCTACCAACATCAGGGAGATGGGAATTCCGAGAATAGAAGCAAGTGAAAACGCAATAGTTACAACGGCCATAGCGCGCCCTCTTCGTTCCAACGGTATTACATCGCCTACGATAGATAATACAAGTCCGCCCAATAGCCCACCTGTGATTCCAGTTAGAATGCGCGTGCCAATGAAAAGATAATAATTCAATTCCACATTGTCTGTGGTTGGAATAATTGCACTGCTGAATGTACCAAGAATAAATCCGAAGTAGGCAAAAAGCAATGCTTTTTTGCGATCGAGATAATCCAGATAGAATACACCGAGCAATGATGTCAGTCCTGCAGCCAAACCATAAGATGAAACCAATGCCCCATACTTCGCCGGGCCTATTGCCAAATCTTTTTTAAGGATATCACCCATCGGCATCATGATCATAAAATCAACAATGTTGGTGAATTGGATGGCTGCCAGCAATACCAGCAGTATGCGTTCGTTTTTCATAGTTTGAAAGGAAGTGCAGGATTAACCTACAAATCCGTTTTTGCGGTGTGATCCGTCGCAGAATGGTTTGGTCGCACTTGCACCACATCTGCAAAATGCAGTTGTACTGTCTTTCTGCTCCTTCGAACCATCGGCATGTGCAATGGTAATTTTACCATTCACGAGGTAAGGTCCATTCGGTATCACTTGTATTTCCAATGAAGCTGAATCCATGCTTACATCGGTTGGTTCATCGTTGTTCATTCGAAATGTAAGTGCACCGCTCGGGCATTTTTTTACCTGATCGATAAGTTGATCTGTCGCTGCTGCATCAATGCTAATCCAGGGCGATTCACGAGGTTTAAATACGCCAGGTAGTCCGTTTACACATATAGCAGAATGAATGCATTTATCTGGCTGCCAGATGATGGTTACTTCGCCGTTGCTGTATTCTTTCTTCATTGGATCAGGGATTTACTGGGATCTTTTTAAGTTGTTCTTCCACCTCAGCGCGCCAAGGATTGCGGTGTGGGTAATCAGATGGTTTTACGTAGTTCAGAATAAGATTGAGAAGCGCATTGGAAATTTTACGCGGATGAAATACACAACAAGTAAGATCAACAGGCACAGCGCCAATCGTTGATTTAATTTCTGCTGCCGTGCGCCCAAATACGACACGATCTACCTTGCGTTCGATCGCAATTTCAACATAGTTGTAAAGCATGCGCTGGTAGATGGCATAATCGCGATTGACAGAATAATCGATACCTATAACGTGCGCCTCAAGTGATTGACCATTTTTCATGGAGGTGGAAAATCCAACCATTTTATCCTGCAAAAAATAACCACAAACACAAAAATCGTTGTCATTCGGATGTTGAATTCCCTCCAAACCGTGGATGTTCATTTTTCCAAGTCTGAAATCTGCTTTCTCATAAACGGCATCATAAAGCGCTTGCATGGTTTCAGCGTGTTCGCGGATTGCCGCCGAGTCCAGTCGTTTAATGAGAACCTTTTCTGACCGTTTAAATGCAGCTTTTGCCTTTGTCCGGCACTTGGTATTGAGATCGGCCAGATAGTCGTCAAAAGTTTTCCAGGTATTGCGAATGGGCATTACCATGTTGTGATCCACCTGAAAGGATGAGAATCTCCTCCTGGAGAAAGCTTTCGATACTTCCGCGGAGGAAGGATAAAAATCCTTGGATAACATGGCGCAGATAGGTTTGCCCTTCGATCGCTCTACAGCAGAAATCTGAAACATAGCATCGAGAATTAACCTTACTTGCTCGTCACCAGTTAGAATGTTATTGAAATGAAATCCGTGTTCTCCTGTTGCAAACGCATTACCACAGATAAGAATGTTATGGATATGCCCGCGACGAATAAACTGCGTTGCTTTGTTGAGCCATTTCAAAAATGCATTTGAATAAGCATCGTCACTGGTAACAAAGTGGGTTATCTGAAATGCAGCAACTCCCACGAATTCATCCACGTTGTTGCGAAACATGACATATCTCAATTCGAGTCCCACGTCATGCGCTTCTTCGAGAGCCCTGAGGTAATTCAAATTCAAAAAAGAACTCCCGTTTCCAAGGGTTTTATTCCATTCGTGTTCAGGAATATCGGCTACACTGCCAAAATGCAAGGCATAATATTCACCCTGAAGAGATGAAGCACGTTTCCAGATGCATTTCAGTTCTGGCACTTTTCTGATTTCCTGAGTCGTGGTAATCATGGGAATGATGGACAAAACTAATCCTTTCAATCAAAGAAAAATCTTAATTGGGGTCATGAATGCGGATATTTGTCGTCCAAATCTGGAATGATGCTCGACATACCCTACCATATTACACTGGTATTCATACTAACCACCCTGTTTACACTGGTTTTATTTCTCATAAGCCTTGCCGTATCCAGCGATCCAACAATTCAAAAAAGAGCGCATTTTATTTCGTTGATTCTACTGCTTTGGACCATTTTTCAGAGCACTCTTGCGCTTAATGCCTGGTATATGGATAGGGATTCTGTACCACCTCACATCGCATTTCCTGTAATTACGTTTTCAATAGTCATCTTATCACTTTTTTTGCTGCCACGCGGAAGAAGGTTACTCGACGGTTTTTCGATGAAACACCTCATCTGGATTCATGTCGTGCGAATTCCTGTGGAACTTTGCTTGTATTGTCTGGCACAGAATAAACAAGTGCCCGTAAGTATGACATTTGAAGGGTACAATTATGATATCATTTTCGGATTGACGGCACCCCTTGTTGCCATCGCCTATTTCAATCGCAAATGGATTTCATCCAAGGTGTTTTTAGCGTGGAATATTTTTGGCATAATTTCATTGCTTGCGATTGTTATTCGGGCAGCGGGAGCAGCTCCTACAAAACTACAGACCTGGGATTTTGAGCAACCAAACTATGCCGTATTGCATTTTCCATTTATCTGGTTGCCTTCTGTTATAGTTCCCATCGTATTGCTCGCTCATCTAATTGCTGTGCGCAGGTTTGTTCTTAAGAAGGATATCTGACACAGAATCACTTCCGACTAATAAGAGAAGAGGCTTTTATTTTGATTTTATCAAAGTCAATAAAATAGCAGCACGCTATGATCAAAAGTGGTAAAGAAAGAATTCTGTAACGAACAACAGAGCCAAGCACGGGCACACAATTTCCGATAATAGATGCCATCACAACTGCAAAAGAAATGGCGGCATAAATAAGAATGGGATGATCGGACTTTGGAATTCTTCTGAAGAAAAGGACCATCATAAGTAGCAAGAACACATAGATCAAATTTTCGATCGCAAATACGAAGTACATCCACGTTTTACATTCCCAAAAAAAAGGACGCAAATAGGTAAGAGCAAAAGCCTGCGGTCCATTGAGAATGAAATCCTGAACGTTGTTGCTCTCCGGTATGTCCACATAACTGCGCGCAGAGTGCATGAGAGCTGTGTTTTCGAAGTCTACCCTTTTTTTGCCCAACACATAAAGAAAGTCGCCACCAACAAAAAAAGAATGAGCATTTTGAGCAATGACAAAACAAATAACCTGACTGACGATGAACTTGTAGAATGCAAATTTTTCACCGGTAAATCGGATTATAAGAATAAACAATGCAGATGGAATGAACGCAAAGAGCACATATTGTTTCAGGTAAAAAAGAAATCCAATTGTGGGAATCAAAAGCAGAAAGTGATACCACTTAAATTGACGATTGACAATTTTGGATGAAAGAAAAAACAGCAATCCCAAACCAAAAAGCGCAGGACCTTCTTTTAGCAGCCCTGAACTCCAGAAAACCACTGAAGGAAGCAGGAAACAAGCACCAAACAACCAATATTCCCGGCCGGCAAATAGTTTGTAAAAGGATTTGTACAACCATATTAAACCGATAAAGGATAAAAAAGCCATAATTATCCAGTGAACATGATAGCTGCCCAACGATATAAAACTGATTACAACCTGCAGCCGAACAATCGTTCGGTAATCGTTTGTGAGACCATATCTGTAGCCGCTATACCAGCCAACCAACTTGTCGTAAACAGCATCGTATTCCGGACTGTGATTTTCCTTCCCTGTCATAAGCGCAAAGAATACTTCGGGATTTTCCTGAAGCTGCGATTTGATAAGCATGGCGTCGTGGTAGTAGCGGGTTGCGTCGCTGCCGTCGAGTTCGCTATAATAGGAGGTATAGACCTTCCAAAGCACAATCCCCGCGGCAAGTTTGATGACAAAAGCAATGGCGAGCCAACGAAGAGAAATCCCCGATAAACGAAAAAACCGCCATCGAAGAATGATGGCGGTAAATAGCAATGCGTATATGCCGGCTATCAGCAGTTCCATTAAGGCGTTTTCACAGGAGCTGAACCGCGGAAATTCTGCACTAACTGAAGTCCAAAAATCAACAATACAAATGCCAATAGAATGAATGAGCCAATCCAATTCACTTTAACTCCTTTGGCATAGGATGCTGGTTCAAAACTCCACTCGATGGTATGATCACCGGCTGGAACCATTACACCGCGCAGGATGTAGTTTGCACAGAAGTATGGAACCTCCTGGTTGTCGATACGGCAAATCCAACCTGTCGGATAATAAATTTCACTGAAAATAGCAGGTGCGTCCTGTGAAGATTTGGATTGATATTTCAGGTATTTTGTTCCGTACTCCACCAAATCTATGGAGGCCGAAGAGTCAACAGTAGCACTTTTTGCCGATGTAGAGAACGAAGCATTTACGATAGCCTCGCGTGAAGGATCAAACGTTAGCAGGGCCTTCATTTCCTCGTCTGCAGTAGGAACCGATTTAATCTCGGAAACAAACCATGCTGCACCAAGATTATGGCGGTTTTCCATCGGTGGAGCTTCCGGAGAAAATTTGATATACTTCGTATTGAGCATATTGAGCATTGTGAGACCGGCCGTCACACTATCCACTTTGGCGAGATTGCGCGATTGCAATGCATCTGTAAATTGGTTCAGTTGGGGTGTAATGTGAAAGTCAATCATTTCCTGATACCGCTTGAGTTTAGCGGCATGATATCCGCCCAGACTTTTGTGGAAATAGGGAATACTCGCATCGGTGAATACACCACGTGAAGCGAGCAGCACACGGTAATCGGTATTCAGTTGGAGCGTTCCAAATTGGGCCGCAACCTCGTGCAGTGTTTTGTCTTTGATTTTGGAATAGGGCTTCGTTGCGAGATATTGATTCTTGAGTTCGGATACTTTGTTTTCAAACTCTGCAATGTTGCCTTTTTCTTTTTCAAGAATCGACATGTCACAGGCATCGGGAGCATAAGGAAAATATTTTTCGGCAATTTTCTCATAGTGCCTATAGCTTCCTTCTTCCTTGTCGGCATTCATATACCTGGTTGAAACCGTCCACATATCTCCGGCAATTACGAGTACCACAACCGGTACCACAACATACCACGGCGCTTTTTTATAGATCAGCGTTACCAGAATGAGTGCTGCAAATACGATCAGCAACATACTTCTTTGCCCATCTTCTTTGTAGATTACAGCTCGTATCTGCACCAACGCTTCTTGAAGATCCTCCACTCGAGCCATGGTAGCAGGATCGTCTGCATATTGTTCTTCGTAGCCCGCGAACATAGCCTCATCATTTTTGCTCAACAAACTGCCTGCTGCTTTAGGAGAAAAACAAATGGCGATGCCAACAAGTGTCAACACACCAGTACCTATGAGCATGGCTTTTTTCATTTTGTCGGTCAAGGTGTTTTTCAAAAGATCATCTATGAAAATCAACGCCAGAGCAGGAGCCATAATCTGTAACAAAACGAGCATCATTTTATGGTCTCTGAATTTGTTGTAGAAAGGGAAATCTTCAATGAAAAATTTATTGAGGCCCGTGAATTCTTTCACACTTAAACCAATGGCAAGCAGGGTGATGATAAGAAATGCCCATTTGATGTTATCACGAGAAAAGATAAGAGCCAAAACAAAAACGAACATAATGAATGCACCAAAATAAAATGCGCCACCGGAAGAATCCTGATCTCCCCAATAATGGTTCATGTTGCCAATGTCTTCACGCATTTTAGCAGGCACTTTTTTCAGCGCGTCTTTATCCTTCTTGATATAAGCAGAACTGCCGCCTTTTGCATTGGGCAGGAAGGTGGACATCCATTCCCGGCCAGACATATTGTATTGCAAGATGTAGTCGGGGTCGAGTCCACTTTGTGTTTTTGTTCCTTCTTTTTCTTTGGTTTGATCGCTCAACAAAGCCAGCTCCGGACGTACATCTTCGGGCTTGATTGTAATTTCTGTTTTGCCGCGGGTTGTTAACTCGCTGTATTCATAGGTTGTGATCAAACTTCCAATATTGGGCAACACAGCTATCACTCCCGCAACAAGTAGTCCTGTGCTTGCTAAAATTGCATTGCGCAAGTTCTTTTGAATGATGAGTCGGGCCACTTCTCCCAATGCAACTGCACCAAGAAGAAATGCGAGGTAATAGGTCATTTGCAGGTGCGATGCAGCAATGTGTAGTCCAAAAAACAAGGCAAAAACAGCAGATCCGAGAAGCCATTTGCCTCGATAAGCCAATATCACACCTCCCAAAACCGGAGCCATGTAACTAATAGCATTGACTTTGGAAGTATGTCCGGCCCCTAGATAAAGCACGTTAATGGTACTCAAGCCAAAAGCGAGACCGCCTGCAATACCGAGCCACGGGTTGATTCGAACACACAAACAAAAGATGTAAAATCCCAGCATACACATAAACAAAACGCCTGTTGCAGGGTCCTGGTATAACTTCAGGAATGCATCAATGGGTTTTAAGAGATTGGAAGGATAAAGTAAATTGGTTTGATACCCTGGCATTCCACCAAACATATTGTTGCTCCAGAGTGCTTCTTCGGTATTGTTCATCATGCGATAATCCACGAGTTCTTTACTCATGCCCATCACATGTTGGATATCTCCCTGACGCAAGCCATAATCGGAGTTCTCCAATTTGAAGAAAAGGGATGAAATAATTAAAAAAATGAGCACAGCCGATACATGCGGCAAAGCTTTCATGAGCATGGATTTCATGAGTGGTAGAATGGTTTATGGGCGCCAAGATAACGGAGAGGCCCTTCTCAAAGCAATCCACAAGACAGGAAATGATAATTTAACGGGAAGGGCGGCGTAAAAAATTCAAGGTTTAGTCCTTGATCTCTACATAATCCGTGTATTCACCATCGTCTTTGCGAGGTTTGCGGGATTCGATGGTGACGTCGCCTTCGGCGCGCTGACGCTGGTTTTGTTGCCGTTGCTGGTTTTGAAATTCTTCCATTCTTCGGCGCAAAACATCCTCACTTTTCTTCACGACGTACGGAGTTGCAAGTCTTACAACAATACGAATAATGAATGAAATCAACAGAATCCAGAAGATAATGCGCAATGCCCCAGAGAATGATGCTTCATATACCATAGCGGGCGCAAAAATGCATTGAAGAGGGCCTGAATCAAAAAAACAATCGGTAAAAGAACAAACAAGGGCGGCAATAGACTCGGCGTTGGGGATTAAAAAATAAAAAAAAGGGGCGTTTCACTTCTGAAACGCCCCAAGCCTGAATGAATACAATGCCTATTTGATATATCTCCAGTCGTGACCGTTTTTGATGGTCTTAAGCGATTGATAAATCAATTGTATAACGTTTTCAACATCCGTTTTATGTACCATTTCAACCGTAGTATGCATGTAGCGCAGTGGTAGTGAAATAAGCGCACTGGCAACACCCGAGTTGCTATAGGCAAAAGCATCCGTATCTGTTCCTGTGCTGCGGGAAGCTGCCTGTCGTTGAATGGCGATTTTATTCTTATCCGCTGTGTCGATGATGTGTTTGAGCAGGTTGTTCTGAACAGCAGGTCCATAGCTCATTACAGGGCCTTTTCCACAGCTCAGGTCGCCATTTACCACTTTGTTCATCATAGGTGTCTGGGTATCATGGCAAACATCCGTAACAATGGCTACATCCGGATTGATGCGTTTAGCAATCATTTCAGCTCCCCGCAAACCAACTTCTTCCTGCACACTGTTGGTGAAATAAACTCCGAATGGCAATTTGTCCTTGTTTTCTTTGAGCATACGGGCTACTTCGGCAATCATAAATCC
>JBJXFC010000022.1:0-6083 GCA_046153915.1 Flavobacteriales bacterium | reverse complement strand
TCGAGCAAATCGTCGAGTCTTTTGTTTTCGGGAACATAAAACGGAGGCTTGATAATGGTCTTCCATGCGAAGTCCGTTTCATCTATGTAGGGCAATAAATCTTTGATAAATAAAAAACCCGCAATCTCATCGGAAGAAGACCGGAATACGGGCAAGCGCGAATAGCCCTTTTCCAACACGGCATCCATCACTTCACGAAAACTATTGCTTTCCCAAACAGCGGCTATGTCTGTGCGCGGTGTCATAATCTGATGTGCTTCCTTGGCACCGAATGTTACGATTCCTTCCAGAATTTTATGTTCCTCATCGCTGCGGTTGTCATCTGCAGTAAGTTCCAGTGCATGTCCAAGTTCATCCACGCTAATATTGCCCTTCACATTCGATTTAAGTCTATGCTCGAGTGAAGCCGAACTTCGCATCAGTGCCCAGGAAAGTGGGGTGCACAATTTCACAATAAACTTAAGCGGTAAAGCCATGAAGCGAGCCACCGTCAAATTATTTCCTGTAGCATATACCTTCGGAATAACTTCACCAAAAAGCACAAGCACAAACGTAATGGCAACGAGTTCTATCACGATGCGTTTCCAACCTTCCACACCCTCCAGCCATTGAGAAGTGAGGTCCGTTGCCAGCAAAACAATGGCGATATTGAGTGCGTTGTTGGCAATAAGAATACTTGCCAGCAATTTTTTGGGCCCGGTTTCGCGATCTGGTTTTTCCAGAAGGTCGATGATGGCCTGATCGGTGCCACTCTTCGAATTGCGCAAATCCGCTTTTTGCTGCGGCGTAAGTGAGAACAAGGCCACTTCGCTGCTGCTAATGGTGGCGCTTAAGACAAGGAGAATAAGCACAACGATTAACGGACCGGCGCTGCTCATCACGCCCATCAGCAGTATTGTCAGAGGATAAATACCCGAATCCGTTTCCAAAGATTTTTAATTTCGTTTTAACTGGAAAAATGCAAAATTAAAACGGCAGATCATCGGTATCTACATGTGCATCATTCACCGGTGGCAATCCGCTTGGATGCTGTTCCGGGTGAGCTTCAGAAGTTTGAGCGCTCCTGCTTCCGGTAAGAATCAATTCGTTCACGTTTATCTCCGTGAAATATTTTGTCTCCCCTTCCTTCGATTGGTATTGGCGGGTGCGAATACTTCCCTCCAGATAAACCTGACTGCCTTTTTTAAGATATTGCTGAGCAATCTTGGCCAGACCAGATCGGTTGATGCGGATGTTGTGCCATTCTGTAGGCAAATCGACACGCTGATTTTTTTCCCGATCGAAATAACTATCCGTAGTTGCCAGGGTAAACGAGCACACTACACCGCCGTTTTCGAAGGTTTTGGTTTCCGGATCTTTTCCGAGATTACCGAGCAGGATTACTTTATTTACGCTGGCCATGGTTGAATATTAGATGATTTACAAACTTTCAGCAAATATACATCCCCTGAAGTGCGCCTTGCCAAAAGGTAATCAACACGGCCAATCAGTTATCCATATCGTTTAAATACCGGTCAATCAGCCTTGGAATTCCGTATTGATGCAAATCTTCCGCATTGATTTCCATCACATGACTGGGCAGGTTTTTCCATTGTTTTTGCAACTTTACCAGATAAAAAACAGCGTGAATTTTCCGGTGAGAAAGCAAATGGATATACTCCTTGCTAATGGATTCGACCGTTGGATTCAGACCTGGAAGGTTTTCTGGAAAAAATGCATCCACAACCTTGCTGGAAACAGGTTTTTTCTGAGATTCAACCGAAGGAAAATCGTACAATCCCTGCCAGATGCCCTTCTCTGTGCGGCGATGGATATACACTTTGTTTTTCCAGGTAATATGAAAAAAGGATAACCACAGGTTTTTGACTTTGGTTTTTTGCGACTTAATGGGCAGACTGGCTACAAGATCGTTATTGAATGCCTTGCATGCTTTGTTGAATACACAGGAAAGGCATTCCGGATTGGCGGGTACACATTGCAAGGCACCAAATTCCATAATCGCCTGGTTAAAAATCCCAGGTTCAGCGGGATCGATGTGTTTTTGAAGTATTTCTTCGATTTGTTGACGACCGGCAGGAGTATCAACAGGAATATCGAGCCCAAAAATCCGGGCAGCAACCCGCATCACATTCCCATCGATTACCGGAACCCTTTCATTCCAGGCAAAAGAGGCGATTGCGGCGGCTGTATAAGGGCCAATTCCTTTCAATTTTAACAATTCGGCGGATGACCCAGGGAAAGAACCCCCATGTAACTCACTGATTATCTTTGAGGTAGCATGTAAATTCCGTGCACGACTGTAATATCCAAGTCCCTGCCAGGCCTTAAGCACTTCGTCTTCAGAGGCATTGGCGAGGGCTTTTATATCAGGAAAAAGCTCCAAAAAACGACGGTAATACGCCATGCCCTGATCGACGCGGGTTTGTTGGAGAATAACCTCCGAAAGCCATATGGGATAAGGGTTGCGCGTATGTCGCCAGGGAAGGTCGCGCTTGTTTATTTGGTACCAATCGGTGAGGGTTTTGGAGAAGCTCTTCATAAAATCTTTCTAACAAACACAAAAAGAAGGCTTTGACAATTCCGAAAGCCGATTATATTTGCCGCCCCAAATTTTAAGGATAACTACATTCAAACAAATAAAAAACAAAGGAAAATGACTAAGGCGGATATCGTGACAGAGATTTCTAACAAAACAGGAATTGACAGAAATGATGTATTGACCATTGTAGAAGGGTTCATGGGAACTGTCAAAAATGCAATGGAAAGTGGTGAAAACGTATACCTCCGCGGTTTCGGCAGCTTCATTGTGAAGAAGCGCGCAGAGAAACTCGGACGTAATATTCTGGCGAAAACCAGCGTAGTGATACCTGCACATTACATTCCAGCGTTTAAACCAGCAAAAGAATTTGTTGACGAAGTAAAAGCAAAAGTGAAAGTAGCCGAGCATGCGTAAATCGCGTTGGTTACCGATAGTTTTAGTTGTAGCGTGCATAGCGCTGATCGTTCTTTTTTTACAATTACCTAAACAACCACATTCCGCTCTTGAAAAAGCAGGGAAAGTGGATGCAGATTCGCTGAAACTCTCCCAGGCCATTGAGCTGGTGAATGGGGAAGATCCCATGCAGGGAATTACTCTTCTGCGCGAGATTCTGGCCAAAGACAGCACCAATGTAGATGCACAATTCTACATGGGAATGTTCTCGGTTAGAAGCGGACAGTTGGACAAAGCTGTAAAACGGTTTGATACCGTTGTTCAATTGCGCCCTGCTGATGTCCGGTATCTGGTAGAAGTTGGATACCAATACATGCGCATGGATAGCCTGAAGCGTGCCCTTGGTTGTTTTGAGAAAGCACTTCAGGTTGAGCCCTCTGAGAATAACTCCTTGTTTTTCTCAGCTAAGGCCAACGAAGGTTTAGGTAATCTGGAAGAAGCGAAGAGAAATTACCAGACACTGCTCACATATGTAACCGATAGTGTGGTTGCAGATACTGTGAAGCAGTATATTATAAACATTGATAAAAAATTAATCCCGTAGTACAATGCCTTGCGGTAAAAAAAGAAAGCGCCATAAGATGGCGACCCACAAAAGAAAAAAACGCCTTAGAAAGAACCGTCACAAAAAGAAGATTAGATAATCTTCCCGGGATGGTGATCTGATTGTTGATTAATTCAGCTTTCAGCTCGCCCTTCTGATGACAGGAAAACCTGTGGATGGGAGAAGTGTATCCATCCCTTTCCTCATTTTCTATACTTAATAATTCGCATTCCGGACTACCCGGAATCAGATTCCAAGTGACGGGCAACGTAGAACTAGTGATCAATTCGACACCTGATGGTGTTGATCTCGCTTTGCTACATGATAAATTACTTACCGAACTCCATCGCGAACAGCGCAATCAGGAGTACGCCGTAGGTGATATCTATCTGGGCAGGGTCAGGAAAATTTTGCCACATCTCAATGCTTGTTTTGTAGATGTAGGTTATAGTCGTGATGCATTTCTGCATTACCTCGATCTGGGCCCTCAATTTGCTTCGCTCAACCATTTTACGCGCCGCACCATCAGTGGCGAGCAAAAGACGGGTGATCTGATGAATTTCCCTTCCCTTCCTGATATCAACAAGGATGGCAAAATCAAGGATGTTATCGGGCAGGCGTATGTGGTGCCTGTGCAGGTTGCCAAAGAACCGATCTCTCAAAAAGGGCCGCGACTTACTTCCGAAATTACACTGGCCGGCCGCTACCTCGTTGTGGTGCCCTTTTCCAACAAAATTTCGCTTAGCAGCCGTATCTCCGATGACGACGAGCGCGATCGATTGAGAAAGCTGATACAAAGCATCCGCCCTTCCAACATGGGAGTGATTATTCGCACCCAGGCAGAAGGAGCCAGTGTCTCAGAATTGGATCAGGATCTGCAGGACCTGGTAAAGCGCTGGGAAGAAATGTTCAAGAGTCTGAAGAATGCCAAAGCTCCTCAAAGAATTCTTGGTGAAATCAACAAGACGTCTTCTATTCTCCGCGATATCCTGAGCGAAAGTTTTACGAATATCCACGTCAATGACGATCAGGTTGCCGCAGAAGTAAAGGCATACCTCAAAAACATTGGTCACCCTGAAAGCATCATAAAGATGCACAAGTTGCCCGATCTTTTTCAGGCATTGAACATCACCAAGCAGATCAAACAGAGTTTCAGCAAACAGGTAAACCTGAAAAGTGGAGCATATCTGATTGTAGAGCATACCGAGGCCATGCACGTTATTGACGTCAATAGCGGCAATCGCAAAAATTCCACGGTTAGCAATCAGGAAGAAAATGCCTTGCAAACCAATTTGGAATGCGCCAGGGAAATTGCTCGTTTGCTGCGTCTCCGAGATATGGGCGGAATTATCTGCATCGATTTCATCGACATGCAGAATCGCGATAATCAGAAAAAACTCTGTGATTCATTGCGCGATTACATGAAGGACGATAAGGCCAAACACAATGTTCTTCCTCCAAGTAAATTCGGTGTTGTAGAAATAACGCGTGAACGTGTAAAGCCTGTAACCAAGGTTATAACTACTGAAAATTGTCCGAGTTGCAACGGCAAAGGCGTGGTTCAGTCATCCATTCTATACGCAGATGAAATCGAAAAACGCGTGAGTTTTCTCGCTGAAGAAGGCGTTCACAAAGAATTTCGCCTTATCGTGCATCCCATGGTAGAGGCATATCTTAACCGTGGCTTCTTCAACAGTATTGCCAAATCTTGGAGAAAAAAATACAAGATCAAAGTACAGGTTCAGGCTTCTTCGAATAGCCAATTCCTCGAATACCATTTCTTTGATAAAGAAGGAGAGGAAATCAGATTGTCCTGGTAGAAATTAATTGGATAATTAGCCAATTAGATGATTTGACGATTATACAATTCGATACCGTCTCATTATCACATTCTCCATTTTGAATTATCCATTTCTATTTCACCACAGAGGCTCAGAGGCCACAGAGCAAGCACAGAGCTTTCTATTAAACTACATGCAGATTGAATTGCAGCATCCCACTTTGCGCACTTTGCGTGTTTCTCCTTTGCGTCATTGCGGTTTCAAAAAAAACGTCTGCCCATCGAAGCCGCAAATCCTCATCATCTAATTTTCTAATTATCCAATTCTAGCTCATTCGAAGGCACCAAGCATCTCAGCACAACTTGTCCAGAGCGCAGCGTGGGATTAGCACATTAGTCACATTATCCCATTATCAACCTATCGCAAATGGGCGAGAAAATGTTTCTCCACCACATCGCTGAGCGCTTCCAGATTGAGATGATCGCTTACGGCGGCAGCATCGCGCACACTACCGTCTTTCATAAGAATTAGGATTGAATTGGCGCGGTGATCGTAAGCGCGGTTTACTGCTTTTTCGTGAATTACAAAATAAGAAGCATCTTCTTCCGAAATTTCTAACTTCTCAGCTATCTGACGGATGGCAGCTTGCACAACATCCTGTTCAAATGGCATCTTCTGTAGTTCAATCTTGAAGAGTTCACGATTCATAATCATGGATGAAAGTCTGGAAAGCACTTTGTCTTCATGATCCTGCCACACCTTGATA
>JBJXFC010000017.1:0-2721 GCA_046153915.1 Flavobacteriales bacterium | reverse complement strand
TGCGCCTTTATGGAAAAGGAAAAGCTGTTTTACGCGATACGGATGAATGGGAGGAATTCGCACCGCACTTCATCATCCATCCAAGCACACGCCAAATCATTGTTGCAGACATTCATCTTGTACAAACATCGTGTGGATATGGAGTTCCATTCTATACCTACGTTGGTGAACGCAGAACACATTTCGACTGGGCCGGGAAAAAAGGGGAAGAGGGATTACACGATTATATCATGGAGAAAAATGTGAAGAGTCTGGATGGGCTCGAGACTTTTCACACACCACATTGAACAAACGCGACTACGAATTCATTCCCCTCTTACCACAACGCTCCTTCCAGACAGCCTTCATCTTCTGGCGTTCTTCGTCGCTCATATTCATCCATTTCTCGCGAAAACCAGGACGCGCAAAAGGAGGACCACCGCGGCCATGGCGTTTGCCAAAATGAAAACCTCCGGTAAGAAGTCTTGCCAGAATCAACAGCCCAAGGGCTTGCCAATAGGTTATGGAATTCACACCAAAAATGTCCGGGATCAATGCATTCCACAATAGCATTACCGCAGCGCCTGCGGCAAATACCATGGCGATCATAAAAAAGACAAAGAGTCCTTTTTTATTTCTTCTTCCATTGTGATCCGTGTAGTTCATGGCGTTTTAATTTAAAATTTCCTGGTATAAATAATTCAGTCGCGAGCGAAGGTGTTTGATGGCATATCCTTTTCTGCTGATAATCGTCTTGAGGTTCTCGCCGCTGTCATCTGCTATTTCCTGAAGGGTTTTGTCTTCGAGTTCATTCTGAACAAAAACATGTCGTTGATTTTCCGGCAATTCGTCCAGTGCCTTCATCAATTCTTCCCAAAATACTTCTTTGAACATCGCCATATCGGCATTGTCGGCGACATCCATCGACAATATTTCGCGGATATGCAGCTCACCTTCATCGTCGGTGTATTCGAAATCTTCAAGAGAATCTGTGGTCTTTTTGCGGTAACGATCTGTCACCTTGTTGCGTGCCACCTGGTGCAGCCAGCCACTTATGCTTTCTACCTCATCGAGGTTGGTCATATTGCTGAACTGATACCACACATCCTGGAGAATGTCTTCTGCATCTTCATCGCTTCGCACCTTGCCGCGGATAAAGCCAAATAATTTACGCCCATAGTCTTTCACTACAGACGTAATATTTCGGCGTTGTGGTTCGGGCATGGCAGATAATGAAGGGTTGTTCATCTTTGGTGAAGACGAACGGCTTTCGATTTTACTCTAAATGGTCGAGATAAAATTAGTTCATTCCGGAATCTGAAACATTAGGGACCATTCAAACAATTGAATTTTAGCGGTTTGTAAATCGCCTAGTCATAATTTTTGCCCTTTTAAGTTGTGATTGCACATACTGGTTTCGGGGTGCCTCCGGCACTGGATAATTCAACATTAAGAAGTTAAGGAAATTAAGAATTCACTACGTGAATTGTTGCGTGATTTTTGAATTAAGGTCATAATTAGAGGATTATTGCAATGAAATATTCAAAGCATGGAAATCATAGAAGCAAAATGGGAAGAATATGTTCTGACCACTGACAAAACAAAACTCGATCTTATTGCAGTGCATGACTATTTATCCAACCATTCTTATTGGGCTAAAAATATTCCGATGGAGGTTGTGAAATCATCTGCGGCAAATTCGCTCACTATCTCCCTGCTGTATCAAGAGAAAGTAGCGGGATATGCGCGTGTTGTAACGGACTACAGCACCTTTGCATACCTGTGTGATGTCTATATTCTCGAAGAACACCGCGGCAAGGGTCTTTCAAAATGGATGATGGAATTTATACATGCACATCCAAACCTTCAAGGCCTTCGTCGCTGGGTATTGCTCATGTTGGATGCGCATGGATTGTACACTCAATTTGGATGGACTTCTCCCAAAATGCCTGATCGCTATATGGAAAGGCATAATCCAAAGGTGTACCAGGAAAATCCCAATTAGGCAACATAACGAGGCAAAATGCGTTCTGGTAAAAAACTACGCTTATGCGCAAGCTCATTTTGTTCCTTCCACTCCTGTTATTGATGGTGTTTTCGAATGATTCAATCGCACAAACACGTACGAAAGGATTTGACTATGCCGGTCATCACCGCATGAATATGAAGGCCAAGCGCTGGGGCAAACACCGTTTCAAAGCGGCCAATCACGATCAAACCAATTTGCGTTGTTCGGTAAGGACATCGCGCAGGGCAGCGCGTCAACGGCGGGCGGGTGTGTAGAGACGCCACGGATGGCTTATCTACAAACCCGGGGTTATTACGCGACAGTAAACGCCAAATTCTGTAATTCTTAAGAATAATTGTATAACCGCTGTTATCGCGGCCCGGAGAATATTTGTCTTGTGGAAATTCATCCACGCTCAAAAACTTACAATTATGAATACCATAGGATTAAAAGGCAACTGGAATGAGTTGAAAGGCAAACTGAAAATGAAGTATGCCGATCTCACAGATGATGATTTGCTGTTTGCGGAGGGCAAAGAAGACGAATTGCTCGGCAGACTTCAACAAAAACTTGGGAAATCGAAAGAGGAAGTTCGCGATCTTATTGATTCGCTCTAATCCTTTAAGAATAACCGCCCGGTTATAAGGCATCTTATCTCAACTAGTCAAGGTTAAAGCAAGTTGAGTGAGATGCCTTTTACTTTGAATCTAAATTCCGTGATGTTCACATGGAAG
>JBJXFC010000002.1:0-8708 GCA_046153915.1 Flavobacteriales bacterium | reverse complement strand
ATTCCCACGTATATTCGTTCGCATCGACGCTTTGATTGATCATGAATATGGAATCCCCAATACAAACCGTGTCATCCGCAACGGTGAAACTTGAAACCGGCAAACCCGGGGGGAGATCTGTTGTCAGAATAGTTCCGAACTCTCCAGTAGTGTAGACAGTGTTGCTATCCGCAAAATAAACGGAGAACAACCAGCTATCTGTTCCGCTTGTCTCCTCTATCCAGTTTATTCCGCCATCTACCGTCTTTATAATATTGCCAAAGGCTCCAACAGCATAACCAGTATTGACATCCCGAAAATTTATAGAGAACACTGTGCCGACAATGCCGCTGGTTTGAGATGTCCAGTTTACTCCACCATCTTCTGTTTTCTTAATGGTCCCACTGCCGCCAACAGCATAACCAGTATTGGCATCTGTGAAATAAACAGTTCGCAACAACTGGGTTGTACCACTTGTTTGGGCAACCCAATTTGCACCTCCATTGATTGTTTTTAGAATTGTTCCCCCATTGCCAGAAGCATATCCTATATCAGCACTGGTGAAATAAATAGAAGACAATTGCTGCGAGTTAACTGTTGTTTGCGATGTCCAGTTAATTCCACCATCGACTGTCTTCAATATAGTTTGAATGCCAAAAGCTCCTCCTGCAGCGTAACCTGTATTGGAATCCACAAAATAAACTGAATTTAATTGATTCATTGTTCCACTGTTTTGTACTTCCCAATTGATTCCACCATCAGTAGTTTTTAGTATGGTCCCGATGTATCCAACTGCGTAACCCAAATTGGCATCTACGAAAAAAACTTCAAACAAATCATTCGTTGTTCCACTTGTTTGAGCTATCCAATTGGTTCCGCCATTGATGGTCCTTAGTATTGTTCCACCATTACCAACGGCGATTCCTGTGTTGGAGTCTGTGAATACAACAGATTGGATATTCACACTTACGCCGCTTGACTGCGTAATCCACTGTGCGCTTGTACTCATTGTCATTGCAACAAGAACTGTCAAAATAATTGTAATTTTCTTCATTGTAAAATTTAATAGTTGTGCGCTGATAAAGCAGTCTTTGTTGTTGGGTTATATTGTGAATTGCCCATGTTCACTTGCGAATTATCTGTATCGATCCGCACATGCCTTCATCTCCATAGAGTCGAAGTGTATACAATCCTGGCTGCCAACCTGAGGTGTTCAACTCTTTGCGTCCATTGATAATTCCGGCATCCATGACTTGTCCCATAGTATTTAAAACATCATAGTGCTTCATTCTTTCATCAACTAGAATAAATCCCTGTTCATCAATTGGATTTGGGTAAACTACATAGTTGAAATCATCAATCTCGGAGACATCATCGAGCACAATTGCATAAGGCTCTGAAAACGAAACGCAACCATTTTCGTCCACTACCGAAACGGCATAGTTGCCATCCAATAAAGGCAGATAAACTTCATTCGTAGCACCTGGAATAAGACCTCCATTAAAAAGCCATTGGATAGAAGCGAACGATTCAACTGAAAGTTGGTTGCCGATCTGAATCACAACCGGCTGCGGCAATTCATTTACAACAATGGTAAAGCTTGCAGATGCAGAGCAGTTGCCGTTACTAGCATTTAGGGTGTATGTGATATCATCTTCCGGATAACAAACAGGTGACAAACTGCCCGGACTCGACAATCCGGTTTCAGGGGACCATGTGAAGGAATCTGAATTAGAGATACTTCCGCTTAATACAACAAGATCACCGGAGCAAACAGGGCTGGTTGATTCAACGGACGTAGTTGGATCGGGAAGAACCTCGATGGCCCATGCATATGTATCCGCAAATTCACCCGAAGTCGCGGTGAGAGTAATCGTTTTGATTCCAGCGCTGCTATAGGTCACAACAGGTTCAAAAGCGTTTGATGCATCGGGAGTACCACCTGGAAAAGACCATGCATAACTGGTGGCATTTGAACTCAGGTTGATGCATTGTACCGATTCTCCGATACACACTGTTGGATCGATTGCTGTAAAATTCGCTGTTGGCAAATCAATCGCAGCTTCACACACCGATGTGTGATCACCAAGCTGGCTGATATCATCCAGATCAAAAACATCCCATTCATTTTGTGCGATTGACCATGCCATCTCCGGTCCGTCTATTGCAAATTTTCGAACGAGTGTGTAATCCTGCATTGCTCCGGAACCAACAATCCAGAATGCACCGGGATCAACTCCAATCTCACCGATAACATCGATGAGCACATCATTCTTGTAAAGCCCAAGGGCATCGTCTCCGTTGAAATTACAAACACCTGAAGTGATATCAGCTATGGACAATATCGTTGCAGATGACATCGCATTGGCCACCACAAAGACGCTTTGCCACGCAAGTGTTCCGGTTAGGCTAAGCGAATTTGTTGGAGTTGTTGCTCCGTTTGCATAAAGCCGGATTTCATAATTGCTGAGGTCGATAGCAGTTCCAGCGGGATTGTATAACTCAAGTGCCTTGTTGTTTCCGCTGCCTTCGAGGTATTCTGAAAAATAAAGCTCCTCACAGGAATTAACGCCTTCCTCCGCCACAACAATGTAACAGGTTTTGGTTTCGCTATCAGTCCCATCCGCATTGGTGGCTGTTAATGTCACCGTGTAACACCCGGCATTGGGATAAACAATCGAAGATGGATTCTGCACCGATGAAGAAACAGGCACACCGCCGCTAAAGGTCCATGACCAGGATGTTGGTTGGCCTGAACTTATGTCTGTAAAATTCACAGCTCCACCTGGAGTGATGCTGAGATCACTCGCGTTAAAATCAGCAACGGGTGGACTTGGAACATTACCAGATTCATTCCACTTCGCTACAAAGGCATCATACGATCCGAAGGGCTGCAATTCATTCACAGCCGTTCCAAAATCAAAATCCATATCGTCGGTGAAACTGCCAAACAGATGTAGTGAACTATCCGTACCCAAATCGAGATCAAAGGCTGTTCCAAATTCCAGATCCCCCATGCGACCTGCCCATTGAAATTCGCCCACACCTGAGTATTCTGCAACAAAAACATCCAAGCCAATACCTGTGAGTTGCCCTGAAGTTCCCAGTATATTAAAATCTGCTTCACCATAAAACTTGCCAGTAACGTGAATTCGATCATCTGTTCCGACAGCCATACCCGTTGCATAATCATCGTATGAAGAACCCGGAAAATAAACAGCCCATTGATAGGTTCCTGCGGCACTTAGTTTGGCTAGAAAAACATCAGAAGTGTTGTTAGAAGAAGTATAAGTTGCTACCCCAGCACCCGGATTAAAATCGGCTTCACCTTTGAAATGACCCGATAAAACAGGGTTTCCATCCGAATCAAGTGCGATGGAATGACCTTCCTGAATATCTGATCCAGCAAAGAATTTTACATACACAAAATTGCGATCTGCATCTACTTTGTAAACGAAGGCATCCGTGTTGCCCGAAGATGTCTGACTGCTCGTTCCGCTTCCCATATCAAAATCGGCTGTGTTGCGGTAATAACCAGTAGTATAAATATTCGCCTCTTCATCTGTAGCCACACTGCGAAAAGAATCGTTGTTGATACCTCCTACTTTTCCAACCCAATCAAAAGAACCGTCGCTGTTTAATTTCAACAGAACGGCATCACTGGCACCGGCAGATGTAAGTTCGCCGCCCGGAACTCCGGGATTAAAATCTGCTACACCGCCAAAATCACCGGCAACAACAATGGATCCATTTACATCCACCGCAATGGATTGAAAATAGATTTGATAAATCGTTAGAGAAGCATCGCTATCGTAAGCATTCGCGAAGATGAAATTACCGTCGCTGTCATATGAGGCCACGAAAGCCATCATACCTGCGTTACCAATTTCGTAAATGCCAGCCGACGGATCCATGTCTGCGGGTTCATCCACCCAACCACAGATAAAAATTTGTCCGGTGCTATTTGTAGTAATGGCCCTGATTGCATTGTCACCTTCGCCACCGATTGCAAAGGCCCAGATCAATTCGCCATTCGCATTTAACTTCTGAATAAACATATCGCTCCCGCCCTGCTCTGTGAGAACGAATACTGCACTGCCCGGATCAAAATCGGTCGTACCAGAAAATGTGCCGCTCACGTAGACATTATTCTGATTGTCGACACATCCCGCTGATGAGCCGGTAGCTCCAGTGCCACCGGCTTGCAATGCCCAATCAAGAGATGGTTGTGCTGTTAGTGCAACAGAAAAGAGTGTACCCAGGACACCACTTAAAATTCGTAAGATCATTCTGCAAAAGAAATGCTGGAATTCATATTCCAATTATATTCCCGATCAACAATACGAGAATATCGCAAATTTTCAGAAGTAAATTAACCAGTGCAACCCAGCGCTGATAATTGATTACACTGCTTTAATAAACGCAATTCATATTTTCGTGCATCGATCAAAAATAAAACCCCAATTCTCCACCACATACAAAATACAACTTATCCTGCATATTATAGAGGTAGCCGAGTCGCAAATTGCTGTACAAAAATCGGTAGCTCACAGCCTGCACACCCCAAAGTGTGCTGATATAATGCTGACTATATTCTTTGGAAATGCCCGGCCAGTAGACATATCCCGCACTGAAGTAACTTCCACTGAATTTGCTGTGTTTGCGGGCCATCTTATCTGGTATCACCACAAAATAACACCTGAGTTCGTTCCATGAAGCAATGTTTTTATAGCGTTGGATGCGACCCGAATCGTCTTGCGCCGCTTTGGAAAAGTGCATCAATGCCATGGAAGAGAATGACAACCTTTTCTGCAATTTTAGTTCGAAGCCGATACCCGGCGACATGCTGCTCACTTTTAGTCCGATGGTTTGAAGATTGTTGAGATGCACTTCGCGCGGACCTTGAAATCCTGCAGTCTTCACATCGGCGGCGAGATAAGCCCTTGGATACAAACAGCCATCATCACACGTGAAATAATCGCTTTTTGGATCCACCCAAATGTCTTCTTCAAATCCAGGAACCGGTACCGCCGGACGTTTGTATTTGAAACGAACATTTGACCGGGCAGGTGACCAAAAACGGAAATAGGTGTCATTGTAATCTTTGGCCATCAGTTTAATTTTTTTGCTTTTGTCCAGGACTATCAATGCAGTATCTCCCACATTCGGAACAGATCCCGAAATGCGTCGTTCGAGGATAAGATCGCCGATACGTGTTTTCACCCTTCCGTAGAGTGTATCCGTTCCACCACCAGATATGAACGCAATTTTACTTCCCGTCACCGCTGTGATTTCGCACGACCAATAGATACGCCCTTTTTCAAGTTCGGCTGTAACATCTACATAATTTCCTTGCGCTAAAATCTTGTTGTGTGTAAAGAGTAGGCATAGTAAAAATGCCCAGGTGAACCTGAGAAAAGGTAAAGGTTTAAACATGGCATACGTTTTCTTATTAGATACAGAAACAATGCCAATTCCATAAAAATAACGCGATTATTTCAAATCGGCCACGCTCACCTTTTCCAAGTCTTTTGTGAATGGCATCTACTTTTAACAATCACCAAAATGATCGTTGATTAGCCACTAAAATTGATATCATCAGTGTGTATTCATGCGGCTTCTTTTTTCCTTATGTTATGACAAATTCTTTCCTGATGAGAATATCTGAGTCTTTGTATCCACAAACCTTGTTTCGAGAAAACCGAGATTCACGAGCTTCATCAGGTCGGTTCTGGCCGTTTGATTTGCCACTTACCAGATGTCCTAACATCTCCTAATTTGTGTCATTTTAGGAGATTTTGATATTGGGAACTTACTTAGAGACTATTCAGGACGTCATCGTTAACCACGTGAGCCACAGTTACTTTCAACTTCGGTTCCATCTCCATAGCCCGTTTGATGGCGAACTGAGCTTCTTCATTGCGGGCCCATGCGCGGCGGGCGATGCCGTTGTTCACATCCCAGTGCAACATGGATTTTAATCGGCGCTCGCTGTCTGCACTGCCATCGAGCAACATACCAAAACCTCCGTTGATCACTTCGCCCCAGCCCACTCCACCACCGTTGTGCAAACTCACCCACGTTGCACCACGAAATGAATCGCCTACAAAATTGTGAACGGCCATGTCGGCTGTGAAACGGGAACCATCGTAGATATTGCTGGTCTCACGGTAAGGTGAATCTGTTCCAGAAACATCGTGGTGATCGCGGCCCAAAACGACTGCACCAATTTCTCCTTTTGCAATAGCATCGTTGAAGGCTTTTGCAATACTCATTCTGCCTAAAGCATCCGCGTACAAAATGCGCGCCTGCGAACCAACAACCATTTTATTTTTTCCTGCTTCTTTGATCCATTTGATATTATCGGCCATCTGTTGTTGAATCTCTGCCGGACTTTCTTTCATCAGTTCTTCCAATACCTGTTGTGCAATGCGATCTGTGCGCTCGAGGTCTTCGGGCTTGCCGCTGCAACACACCCAACGAAACGGACCAAATCCATAGTCGAAACACATTGGCCCCAGAATATCCTGCACATAACTTGGATAACGGAATTCGCGTGGTTTTAAACCTGTGCGCTGCAATTCACTTGATGCAACATCCGCACCTGCTCGTGAAGCTTCGAGCAAAAACGCATTGCCATAGTCAAAAAAATACATGCCCTTTTCTGCGAGTCTATTCACAGCTTCGGCATGTCGTCGCAAACTGGCCCGCACTTTTTCCTGAAATGCATTCGGATCATTTGCCATGAGATCGTTGCTTTCTTCATAACTCAATCCAACGGGATAATAGCCACCAGCCCATGGATTGTGCAATGAAGTTTGATCACTTCCCAAATCAACATGAATGTTTTCTTTCTCTAATTTCTCCCAGAGATCTACTACGTTTCCTATGTAGGCAATTGAAACCACGTCATCATTCAAACGTGCCATGCGAATTCGATCACACACTTCGTTCAGGTCTGATGTTACTTCATCTACCCAGCCCTGTTCATGGCGTTTGTACGCGGCCTTGGGATTCACTTCTGCAGTTACTGAAATTACTTCGGCGATATTTCCTGCCTTTGGTTGAGCACCACTCATTCCGCCCAAACCTGCTGTAACAAACAATGCACGTTCGCGCATCGCGTTGCCTTTATCTGCATTCTCCTGAATGAGTTTACGCACGGCATTCATCACGGTGATGGTTGTTCCGTGCACTATTCCCTGCGGACCGATGTACATATATGAACCAGCAGTCATTTGTCCATATTGCGTTACACCAAGTGCATTGAATTTTTCCCAGTCGTCTGGTTTGCTGTAATTGGGAATCATCATGCCATTTGTTACAACAACACGCGGCGCATCCTTGTGTGAAGGAAACAGACCCATCGGATGACCACTGTACATCACCAATGTTTGATCATCGGTCATCTCCGACAAATAGTGCATCGTCAAAAGGTATTGTGCCCAATTCTGAAATACAGCTCCATTGCCACCATACGTTATCAACTCATGTGGATGTTGAGCAACACGCGGATCAAGATTATTCTGGATCATCAACATGATGGCTGCTGCCTGCTGACACTTTGCGGGATACCAGTCGATAGGACAAGCTTTCATCTCATACGTTGGACGAAAACGGTACATGTAAATGCGTCCGTATTTTTCGAGTTCATCCCAAAATTCTTTCGCCAGCACTGCATGCAATTCTGATTTGAAATACCGAAGTGCATTTCGAACGGCGAGTTTTTTCTCCTCAGCTGAAAGAATTTCTTTTCGAATGGGTGCATGATTGATCTGAGTATCATAAGCAGGCATCTCAGGCAATTGAGCAGGAATGCCCGTTGCAACCAATTTGGAAAATTCTTCTTTCGTTAAGGTGAGGGTATCGGATAACATGGTCGAAAATTAGGTGAAGAGTTCGGCTGGGCCAAAGTTTTTGAGCATGAATAACACATTCCGGGCGATAACAAAAGAGCTCTGGCATTGTTCGGGTGCACAGCGTTACGTTGGTTGAGACCGCCAGAAAAAGTCGTCCATTCGGGCTGAAAGCCCTAACAAGTCGCAGGCACGGGTTAGCTTCGCTGAAACCCGCGCCATGAAAGCCTCACCGCTGCCTAATCACTTAGAACGAAATTGTCTGGATAGATTGAGAACATTCTTCTTTTTCAAACTTCTGGAAGGCAGCTGCCTCTCCAATTGGAGAGGCGAGCTTACGTCTTCGCAGAATACAATTTTTTAATCGATTGACGGCCTTTTCCGTGCCTTCGAGATCAGCACTTGATTTGATATAGTGCCTTTTTATTTGCAAGCCATATTGCGAAGCAATGCTTTGCGCCCTCAAAATTAGTAATCCACATCACCCAACCCTCTGCGTCCTCTGCGCGCCATTTCTCTGCGTGCTCTGCGGTCAAAACCCGTCGCGGTGCGACCACAAAGCCTTCGTCGCGGAGCGGCCCTCTAGAACGACACCGCCAAACAAGCGGTAATACAATGATCCACAGTCGTAATGTCACCATCGCGTGTTTCGAAAGCGAAAATCTCACTATCAAAACGCCGGCCTTCGAGTCTCAACAAAGCATGCTCGTTGAATTTGTAATCCAGGTTGATCGAATAACCGTTCATCGAAAATCCATCGTCGTATAGATTCTTTACAATGACTTCGTTGTTGTCTGAGTATTGCTCCAGTCGCAATGCAAGACCGAGTTTAGACGTCAAATTGTATCGCGCAATTCCGAACCAGCCATACCA
>JBJXFC010000411.1:0-28093 GCA_046153915.1 Flavobacteriales bacterium | reverse complement strand
GGTACCATCTCATAAAGTGTGTAAGTGGCGAAGTTGTTCTGAAATTTTTGACCCTCTCAAAGGTCAAAAAAATTTCGGAAACAACTTATGTTTACTTTAACACACACAAATATGAAAAAAGACGACGTTCTAAGCAGCGATTTTCTGAAGCAGTTCAAGACTGGCGATGAATTGAACTCATTCCTACAACAATTGCAAAAGAGGGGCGTAGAGCAACTCTTGGAAGGTGAATTGGATGCACACCTAGGCTATGAAAAGCATCATGAGTCTGACGGCGTGAATGCCCGTAATGGTCACTCAACAAAACGAGTGAAAACAAGTCAGGGAGAATCGGAAATCCAGGTACCCAGGGATCGTGATGGCTCTTTCAATCCAGTCATAGTTCCTAAGCGAAAAAGCATAATAGACGGAATTGAGAATGTCATTGTTTCACTTTATGCCAAGGGAATGACCAACAGTGACATTGAAGAGCAAATAAGAGAAGTTTATGGCTTCGATATATCGACCTCGACCATATCGCGAATCACTGATAGAATAGCCGCAGATATTATAGTTTGGCAGAATAGACCGCTAGAATCTGTGTATCTGGTTGTGTGGATGGATGGCATTGTATTTAAAGTTCGAGAGGGATCCAAGGTGATAAATAAAACCGTCTATATAGCAATCGGCTTACGCAAAGATGGCCTCAAGGAAGTTCTAGGCCTATGGTTAGGTAAAAACGAATCCGCTGCATTCTGGCTTACTGTCCTTACAGATTTAAGAACCCGCGGGGTAAAGGACATTCTTATTACGGCCACTGATAATTTAAGCGGTTTTACAGATGCAATTGGAACTGTTTTTCCAGAATCAACTAAGCAAATCTGTGTAGTCCATCAGATCCGTAACTCTTTCAAATATGTGGTTTGGAAGGACAAAAAGGAGTTCGCAAATGACATGAAGGAAATATATACTTCACCAAACAAACAAGCTGCTGAGGCTGCCCTTACATCAATGGAAACTAAGTGGAATGATAAATATGCCTACGCATTGAAAAGCTGGAGAGTCAATTGGGACGAGCTCACCGCGTTTTTTGAGTTCCCCGTTGAAATTAGAAAAATCATATACACCACTAACCTAATCGAAAACTTCAACGGCAAAATACGCAAGTACACCAAAAACAAACTCTCCTTTCCCACCGATGAGGCTGTTATGAAGTCTGTATTCCTTGCTGTGCTTGAAGCAACCAAGAAATGGACCATGGCCATACGTGACTGGGGGGTAATCCTAAATCAATTTACCTTTATCTTTGGAGAAAGAATAAAAGTTCAGTAACAACTTTTTCTACTTACACACTTATCGGGATAGTGTCTAGATTAAATCCTCTTCGTCTGTTCTCGGATTGATGGAATACAAATTCTCGTATGAATAATTGATAGTACAGATAATGTCTGCGTTTATCAGTGCAGCAAATTCCGTAGTCGCTTTGGAAAAATCGAATTTGAAGCACTTTTCAAGTTTGAAGGGAATGTTGGCTTCCTCGAATATTTTTTCGAATTCAAAAACGATTTGTGGATCGCGCACACCTTCATTGTGGTCATGCACGTAACCGATCACTTCACTTTGATTGAGTTTCGCAAATTGGACAAATGATTGGGCTTCTTCAATCAATTGGTGTCGGCTTTCGATTGGAATAAGAATTTTAGAGAATCCGTTTTGATTGGTTGAATTGCTCTGTACTATGAGGAAAGGAAATTGTGCACCTGTTACAACATTGAGCGCCAAACTTCCTGTCATCTCCTGTATGCCCTTCATGCCATGCGTGGGCATTACTACCAGATCACAATTTTCACGATTGCAGTAAGGGCCAATGTCAGTCAGAATATCACCATTCTCGACGATAGTTTTGATGGAACCATCAAAGTGTTCATTCAGTTTGTTCTTCCAGGTATGCATGGTTGCCTCAGCGTCTGCCAATTCTTCATTTGGGAAGAGCAAATGCAAGAGCACTATTCCGCAAGATTTTTTTTTGGCCAGATGTGCGGCATGAATTAATGCTGAAATACTTTCTTCTTTGAAGTCGCACGGTACCAGAATGTTTTGATTCTTTTCCATCAGGTGGTAAATGTAATTAGAGTGTCGAAACAGAAACTGCTTTTTGCGATAAGATAGCAGAATTTCGTCGGAAGAATTTCGCTTATTTCCGAATCATTTGGACGAAAGAGTGCATAAAAAAAGCCCGTTCTTCCGAACAGGCTTTTCGACATTGTCTATGTATCATCCACTCACGATGCCTAATGGCAGTGAGATGAATTCAGAGTTTACGAACGGCAGCTTTGAATTGGCGGCCACGATCTTCATAATTTTCAAAAAGATCGAAGCTGGCGCAGGCTGGTGATAATAAAACCGTGTCGCCTTCGCGGCCTAGTTCATACCCAACGCGCACTGCTTGTTCTGCTGTATTTACATCGATGATGGTATCCACGGCACCATCAAATGCTTTTCGGATTTTGGTGCTGTCTTTGGTGAGGCAAATAATGGCTTTTACGCGACCTTTAACCAGGGGCAAAAGTTGGGTATAGTCGTTGCCTTTATCTGTTCCTCCGGCTACCCAGATGGTAGGTGCATTCATGCTTTCGAGTGCAAACCAGGTGCTGTTTACATTGGTCGCTTTGCTGTCGTTGATAAAAGTGATGCCGTTTACCTTGGAAACAAATTCCAGGCGGTGTTCTACGTTTTCAAAGTTCTCCAGGCTTTCGCGAATGGATTCTTTGCGCAATTCGAATAGCGATGCTGCGATTCCGCCGGCCATGCTGTTGCCAGCATTGTGCTTGCCTTGCAAGGCGAGTTCTGTCATTTTCATTGTGAGTGTGTTTTGGTTGATATGGATGTTTAATTGTTCTCCATCGACCCAGGCTCCTTCACTGAAACCATTAGGCAGGGTTTCTTTGAGTGTGAAGGGCAGAAGTCGCATGGCGAATTGCCTTTTATTCATTTCGGATTGTGTGATGGGATCATCTGCATTGAAGATGAATGCGCCATCGGGTTTCATGTTTTGCAGAATGCGGAATTTGCTGTCCACATAATTTTGCAATTCGTAGTTGTAACGATCAAGGTGATCAGGTGTGATATTGGTCAGAATGGCCACATCAGCTCTAAAATCATACATGTCGTCCAATTGAAAACTGGACACTTCGAGCACATAATAATCGAAGTTGTTTTCTGCCACCTGACGTGCAAAACTCTTACCTACATTGCCTCCAATTGCCACGTTTAGGCCCGCGTTTTTGAAGATGTGATAGGTGAGCATTGTTGTGGTCGTCTTGCCGTTTGTTCCGGTTATGCAAATCAACCTGGCATGGGTGTAACGCGCTGCAAATTCCAGTTCTCCGATGATTGGAATATTCTGCTCCTTCAGTTTCACAATAAGTGGAGCAGTAGGTGGGATGCCTGGAGATTTCACAACGATATCTGCATTCAATATCAAAGATTCAGTATGTTGTTCTTCTTCGAATGGAATGGACATACTCATCAGTTCTTCGCGGTATTTGTCTTTCAGTTTGTTCTTGTCTGAAAGGAATACATCGAAGCCCTGCTTCTGAGCGAGCACGGCTGTTCCAGTGCCGCTTTCGCCTCCGCCGAGTATGATGAGTCTCTTTTTCATTTTTTTTTTGTTGTAGAGACGCGATGCGTCGCGTCTGTACCGCGATGCATCGCGTCTTTGCCGAGGCGCTGAGCGCCTATCGGGTTTTAAGGGTTATTATGGTTACTACGGCAAGCATGATTCCCACAATCCAAAATCGGTTTACGATTTTGCTTTCATGATAGCCTTTTTTCTGGTAATGGTGGTGCAAAGGCGACATCAGGAAAATTCTCCGGCCTTCGCCATATTTCTTTTTGGTGTATTTGAAATAAGCCACCTGCATCATTACACTGAGGTTTTCTATGAGGAATACTCCGCACAATACAGGTATCAGCAATTCTTTGCGAATAGCGATAGCGAATGTGGCAATGATTCCACCGAGGGCAAGACTTCCGGTATCGCCCATGAAGACCTGGGCAGGATAGGTATTGTACCACAGAAATCCGATGCAGGCCCCAACGAAGGCAGCTATAAAGACAACCAATTCACCAGCATGTGGGATATACATGATATTGAGGTAATCGGCAAAAATGTAATTGCCACTTAGGTACGCGAGAAGGGCGAGTGTTACTCCAATAATTGCACTTGTGCCTGCCGCAAGTCCATCAATTCCATCCGTGATATTGGCTCCGTTACTCACAGCAGTTACTATAATTACTACCACAAGGCAGAAGACAATGAAGAGTCCGGTTTTTGATTGCCAGCTGTCGGGCAAAAGCCATGCGTAATTGAATTCATTTCCTTTAATGAAAGGAATGGTAGTCTTTAGCGATTTTTCTGATTTCCAAACATCCGGATTGTTGGCTTGATTGGCGGTGTTGAATTGCATCTCTGGAGCGTCGGCCACCTTTGTTTTGATGTACACATTGTCGTTGAAATACAACATGCTTGCTACTATCAGACCTACTCCAATTTGACCAATGATTTTTGAAGTACCAGCAAGACCTTTTTTGTCTTTCTTAAATACTTTGATATAGTCGTCCATGAAACCAACAATCCCCAACCAAATGGTTGCTACGATCATAGTCAATACATAAATATTTGTGAGCCGTGCAAAAAGGAAAGTCGGAACCAGTATCGCCGCCAAAATGATGAGTCCACCCATGGTAGGTGTACCCTCTTTTTCTTTCTGGCCTGCAAGTCCGAGATCACGCACTGTTTCTCCCACTTGTTTGCGGCGCAGCATGGCAATAAGTCTTTTACCAAAGACCATTGAAATGGTGAGCGAAAGGATGATACTACAGGCTGCGCGGAATGAAATAAATTGGAAAAGACCTGCACCGGGTATATCCCATTTCTCATCCAGATATGTGAATAGATAATACAGCATTATTTGTCTAAAGTTTTAAGTGTCTCTCCGGTGATGGTATAGTCGTCGAAGGGATGTTTTACTCCTTGAATTTCCTGGTATTTTTCATGGCCTTTGCCGGCAATCAAAACAATGTCTCCTGGTTGAGCAAGTGTGCAAGCCAGTTTGATGGCTTCCCGGCGATCTGCGATTGAAAGGGTTTTTTTTGTGATAACCGGATCAAGTCCTGATTTCATTTCATTGATGATATCATCTGGATTTTCACTTCGTGGATTATCACTTGTGAGAATGAGACGGTCGCTCATTTCTCCTGCAATTCGTGCCATTTCAGGCCGCTTGGTTTTGTCTCTATCTCCTCCACAACCAACAAGTGTTATAACCTGCTCGTTTCCGGTCCGGATATCTTTGATGGTTGCCAAAACATTTTTTAATGCATCCGGAGTATGCGCGTAATCGATTACCGCCGTAATTCCCGAGATGGTGCGGATGTATTGGAAACGTCCATCGGGTGCATCGAGCGTGCTTATTGCAGTGAGCACTTCCATTTTATCCAAGCCAAGTTCCATTGCTGCGGCATAAACTCCCAGGATGTTGTAAGCATTAAAACTGCCAATGAGTTTGGTGTAAATGTCCTGTCCGTCGAGATTGAGATGGAGCCCTCCAAAACCATTCTCGAGCACTTTGGCTTTGTAATCTGCCATGGATCCAAGCGCGAATGTTTTTTTCCGCGCACGGCAATTCTGGAACATCACTTCAGCATGGCGATCATCTTTATTTACAAGTGCAAATGCAGATGACGGCAGAATATCAAAGAGAATTTTTTTTGCCTTGATGTATTCGTTGAATGTTTTGTGATAGTCGAGATGATCATGTGTGATATTGGTGAGCATACCACCAGCGAGTTTGACACCCGTTATTCGGTGCTGATGCAACGCATGAGAGGATGCTTCCATAAAGCAGAACTCGCATCCTTCATGCACCATTTCGGCCAACAAACCGTTGAGCGCTACTGCGTCGGGCGTAGTATGTGTGGCCGCAACTTCACGATCATTTACTTTGTTTACAACGGTAGAAAGAAGTCCTGCCTTGTAACCCATTTTACGTGCAAGGCGATAGAGCAAAGTAGCGGTAGTGGTTTTTCCATTTGTACCGGTAACCGCAATAACCTTGAATTGCTCACTGGGATTGTCATAAAAATTATCAGCGATATACCCAAGAGCCTCGGCACTGTTTTGCACCTGGATATACGTGATGTTTTCACGGATTTGTTCGGGCAGATTTTCACAAACAATGGCTACTGCACCCAACTCAAGTGCCTTATCAATGAACTGATGTCCATCTGAAGTAACACCCTGAATGGCGACAAAAAGAGAAAATGACTTTACACTTCTTGAATCCATTGTAACATGTTCGACCGCGACATTCGTGGAACCAATTACCCTGGTTATTCTGGCGCGAAACAATATGTCTTTGAGTAGCTTCACAGTAATTCGATGGTGATGTATGGATTGGATTTTACAGGGGCTCCGGCCTGAATACTTTGTCTTTTTACCGTGCCATAACCGAATACTTTGACGTGCAAGCCCTGGTTTTCGAGAATGTAAATGGCATCCTGCAAACCCATTCCGACAACATTGGGAACAAGCCCTTCTTTGGGATCTCGCATGCTGACAATAACCGAATCTTTTTTAGATGAAGTATAGGCCCATTCGCCTGCACCGCTGGCTTCAGAAGGAATGCCCAGGCCGTTGTAAACTGTCTGAAGATCCTTCCACAAACCGTTCTTCGAAACCGGTACCCGCGATTGGGCCATTATAAGTGAATCGGTCTGCACTACAGGTTCATGGAATTCCATTTCTGTGCTGTAAATTTTATCTGCCAATTCTTTAAAAACGGGAGCAGCAACTGCACTGCCGTAGTAAACACCACTTCGCGGATCATGTATTACAACAATGCATGAATACCTGGGTTCTTCGGCAGGGAAATACCCTACGAAGGATGCGCGATACCTGTTTTCCTGGTATGCTCCGTTGTCGTGAATTTTGCACGTACCCGTTTTGCCGGCTACTTTGTAGGGAGAATCTTTAAAAACTTTATCAGCGGTTCCACCTTCTTCCATTACACCTTCCATCATCTTGCGCGCCTTGCGTATGGTTTCTTTTTTGCAGAAATCTTTGTGGATCACAACCGGATCACGTTCTTCAACGGTGCGACCATTCTTCAAGATTTCCTGAACAAAAAGGGGTCTCACCATTTTGCCATTGTTGGCTACTGCATTGTAAAAAGCCAATGTCTGCAGAGGCGTGCATCGTGTTTCGTATCCAATAGAAAGTTGGGTCAGGCTCACACCGCTCCAACCTTTGTCCTTGATGGATTTGTAGAGTTGTGGCGATTGTTCACCGGGAAGCTCGATTCCTAATTTGGAATTGATACCAAAACCATTCAGCTTATCGAGAAACTTTTGCGGATTGTTTCCAAAGGCACGTTTGATCAAAAGTGCTGTGCCAATATTGGATGATTTTTCAAACGTCTGTTCAACTGTTATTGTACCATTGCCGCCTTTGTCTTTGTTGCTATCCGAAAGTTTTCTGCCTTCCAGCATAATTTCACCGCTACCTGTTGCAACACTATCCTCCATCTGGATCAAACCTTCGTCCAGACACGCCATGATGGTTGCGAGCTTCATCGTAGAACCAGGCTCCACACTATGCGAAATAGCCATGTTTAGGTTTTCGGCATAGTTGCCATTTTCATCTCTGGAGAGATTTGCAATGGCGCGGATGTATCCTGTTTCAACTTCCATCAGAATGGCACATCCCCATTCTGCGCTGTGTTTGGTAAGTTCGCGTTGCAATGCATTGTGAGCAACATCCTGAAGGTGTATGTCGATAGTTGTTACTACGTCACAACCTGGTTCCGGTTCTTCGATAAAATCGTCGGATAAGGGTTTCCAGAAGCCACCGGGAATTTTCTCCTGCAATTGTTTTCCTTTTTTACCAGATAGCAGATCCTGATAAGCCAATTCAATTCCTACTTCATTTTCGGCGCGGCCATAACCAACTGTTCGCGTTGCAAGTTCTTTGAAACTGTGATCACGTTTTTGTTTCTCTATATAGATAAATCCACTTTTGAATTGTCCTTTTCGTGCGAAGGGATAACTTTTAATGGCTTGCAGTTCGAAGAAGTTTACATGATCCTGGATCAGCGCATAGCGATTTTTTGTAGCGTGAGCTTCTTTGAAGATTGCCCTGTATGCAGCAGATGAACGATCGCCAAAGAGCCTGGAAAGACAATGCGTAAGTGAATCGATTTTTGATTTGTACTCTTCTTTGTCGTATTCCGCCTGAGAGTCCCAGCGGATTTCATATTCGGGAACACTACTGGCCAGAACAGAACCATCACTGCTAATGATGCGACCGCGAACGGGCTCAATTTCGTTTACCTTATAAGTAAAATTCGAGGCAATGTTTTGGCCATCTTCACTTGGAAATAATTGTAGAACAAAAACTTTGATGATGATCGCCAAAGCGAGAACAACAAGAGCGGCAAATACCATATATGCCCGTGTGAAAACCTGCACAGGAGTTGCGCCAGAATCAACGCTGTTCCCCTCCGTGTGAGACGGAGAGGATGACGCGTTGATAGGTTGGTTGATATGGTTGTTATGTATGTCTTGATCTGAAGCCATACTAGCTTTGTTATTCGTTTTCAAAAAATCCTTTTTCTACATCGATGATTTGCGGTGGAGTGCGCAACTCCTTTAATCCCATTTCTTCTATGCTTTGTGCAACATGACTTTGTTGCTTGCGTGTTTCCAATTCGCTGAGCGTAGTATTGTATTGTGAGCGCAGTTCGTTCAATCGACTTTGAAGCCTCACTTTTTCGCGCGCAGAATTCTCAAAGTAATAGACCAAACCAATATTGAGAAGAAAAAGCACCACCAGAAATCCGATAAAAGGCATGTGCTGCACGAGACCTTCTTTTACAAGAAATTCTCCATTCAGAATGCGTTGAAAATGTTTGCCTGCTCCAGCTTTTTTCTTGCGGATTTTGGGCGCCTCTTCTGCTGGCTGCTCTGTTTTGAGTGTGTTCATGAGTATGGTTAACTGCCTTTATTTCGGGAAAGGCATTTTGGTTAAGCAATGTTTACGGCATCTGTGATGCTTCATTACCGTTGAGGATTTCGCCCCAAACCGGTTATATCTTTTCAGCAATCCGGAGTTTTGCACTTCGGGCTCTGTTGTTTTTTTCAATCTCCTCAAGAGATGGCACAATGGGTTTTGTCTGTATGGGCTTCATCGGCCGTTGCAGGTTTCCAAAGAAGTCTTTTTGTGGCTCTCCTTCGAAGTTTCCGGTTTTCATAAAATCCTTTACCAAACGATCTTCGAGAGAGTGATAACTGATGATGCTGAGTCTTCCACCCACATTCAGAATTTCCGCACTCTGAGTCAACATTTCTTTCAGAACATCCAACTCTCCATTCACTTCAATTCGCAAGGCCTGAAAAACCTGAGCTAGTAATTTGTGCTCTTTGCCACGCATCAGATGTCGGTCTATGGCCTGTTTCAGTTCGCCGCTTGTGTTCACCGGCCGAGCCGAAATCATGCTTCGTGCAATTGATCTTGCATGATCTACTTCACCGTACATGCGCAGAATCGAAATCAATTGATTTTCTTCATAACCATTCACGATATCAGCGGCAGTTAGTTTTCCTTTCATATCCATGCGCATATCGAGAGTCGCATCAAAACGGATACTGAAGCCTCGCGAAGTGCTGTCAAACTGATGGCTGCTCACTCCCAGATCTCCAAGTATGCCATCCACTTTGGAAAGGCCCTGCAGTCTTACCCAGTTTTTCATGTATCGAAAATTCTGTTCTACCAAAGTGAATCGGGGATCTTCAATGACATTGTTTTTTGCTTCCGGATCCTGATCAAACGCAATCAATCTGCCATTGTCCAGTCTTTTCAAAATTTCTCTTGAATGTCCTCCTCCTCCGAAGGTGACATCCACATAAACCCCGTTGGGAATTATGTTTAGGGCATCTACACTTTCTTTCAGCAATACGGGATCGTGGTACATCCAAAAAAGTGTTTTACCTGTTTATATATGTAGTGGGTGTTTGCCTTTTTTTGGCAAACGATTAATTCAACATAAATCCATTTCCACCCCGGTTTTCGATGTCTTTGCCCACTTTTTTGGCGAGCACTTTGATATCGATACCATCGGCGTCGTTCAGCACAAACTTTTCGTAATTGTCTTTGCTCCAGATTTTCATTTTATCCAGCACTCCGGTCAAAACGATCTCATTGTTCTTTTTGAGATCAATTTCTGCAAAGGGCAATAGCACAGATGGCAGCATCAGACGACCTGTGTCATCGAGTTCTACCAATGTTGCTCCCTTCATAAATTTTTGGAGGAAGAGTTGATGCTCCTCATCATACCGACTCAGCCTGTTCATTTCGGCCATTACCTGGTCCCAGGCAGATTTGGAATACAATACAAGGCACTTTGAAAAAATGTCGCGATTAACAACCAGACCGTGATGAATTTCTGACTCCATCAGCTTTCTCAGTCTGGCAGGAAACATCATCCGGCCCTTTGGGTCGACTTTGCAATGATGTTCTCCTAATAGATTGAGCATGGTCTTGTTCTGATAACGCGGAGCGAAAATAGAACAGATTTACCACGATTTACCACTGGGAAACACTTTCTACCACTTTTGTTGAAAAGTTCGTGTTTGAATTTTTTCTTTCAGATGGTTAAGTGTCTGATATGCAATTCGTATGATTTGATATTGCCATTTTGGAGGTTGGTGGTAGAAAATGGTAGAAGATGAAGATTTGGGGTAGAAGCCAAAGGTTCTGGATCGAAATATGAGGTGTATTTAAGCTCATTTTTACACGATTTTACCCTTTTTTCATTATCACTTTGTTGGCAAAGGCAGATGTGATTTATACATTTTAACGTCTTGGGATTTAAAGAACTGTCCATTTATGATTCATACATTATGGACGAACGGTTGGTATACGGCCTTCATCCGACTAAATTCGCGTTTTCAATTAAAAATAATTCACTTCATGAAAAAACTTCTATTAGCAGCGGGCATATTTGCAAGCCTACAGATGTCTTCCCAGATTTGGACAGAAGACTTTAACGATGAGACGGGCCTCCCGACAGGATGGACCCAAGAAACTTTGGCCTCCGATGGCGGATGGTCAGTTAACACAGCTACAGGATTGAGCAGCACATCTTTTGCAATTGCAGCAGCAGATGGTAAAATTCTCGGAACCAATGATGACCTTTGTGATTGTGACAAAAGCAATGACTTTGTCAAATTGCCTGCATTTGATCTTACCCTTGTAACCACACCTTATCTTCAGTTTGATATCTATTATTATGCTGCTACCTACAATGGTGTAACAGAAGAATTAACCGTTGAGGCGTCTACAGACGGCGGCAGCAGTTGGACTGTTCTTGAGACAGTTGCTGGTGCTGCAGCTTGGCATCCAGTGGCTCTTAACCTAAGCGCTTATGCCGGAGGCAATGTAACCATTGGTATACGTTACAACGACGGTGGCGACTGGTTGTATGGAGTTGGTCTTGACAATTTCTCATTGTTTGAACCAGATCTTTCTGTTATAGATGCTACTATCACCGAATCAGGCATAGGTGTCCTTGTTGAAGAAGTTCCAGGTACTTACTATGGTTTCACCAAATACATCAATGGCATGGAAGTAATTCCTGCTGTTGTGGTTGCCAATAACGCGTTCACATCCATTACTTCATTTGATATCAGCTACACTGTAAATGGTAATACAATTACTGAAAGTGTAAATGGTGAAGACATCGGATTTGGAGAGACTATGTTGTATGAATTCCAAAGCGGTGCTACAGTTGAAGATGGCATGAACGATTTTGCTTTCACTATTTCAAATGTAAACGGTGGAGCAGAAACAGTAACTAACAACAACGGTGGTTCAGGTTCAATCGATGGGTTTACTCCGGTACCTGGTAAAGTTGTAGTTGCTGAAGAAGGAACTGGTACATGGTGCGGATGGTGCCCTCGTGGTACTGTATTCATGGATTACCTTACTAACAAATACCCTGAAACGTTTGTTGGTATTGCCGTTCACAATGGCGACCCAATGACCGTTACTGACTATGATGCTGCTATGGCCAATAATATTTCTGGTTACCCATCAGGACTTGTTGACCGTGCAGACTATGCAGGTTTCGGTGAAGTTGATCCTCAGTCATTCGAAATGGCTATGATGGATAGACTTTCTCAAGATCCAGGTGTTCAGATTGAAACGGCTACAAGCCTTGCTGATGGCGGTATTTATGTTGTGAGCAATCTTTCTTTCACTGAGACACTTTCTGGTTCTTACAAAATAGCTGTGGTGCTTATTGAAGACGCAGTTTCCGGCACGGGTTCTACATGGAATCAAACAAACTACTACAGTGGTGGTGGAAATGGCCCGATGGGTGGTTTCGAAAGCCTTGGTGGTACAGTGCCTGCTAACAGTATTGAATACAATCACGTTGCCCGCATCATCGAAGGTGGTTGGGGTGGCACAACAGGAAGCGTACCAACAAATCCTGCTGCTGGTCTCGAGCATTCTTACACTGTTTTCATCGAATTGGATTCAGATTGGAACTTAGACAATCTTCACGCGGTAACTCTACTCATCAAATCTTCAGGTGGTGAAATCATCAACGCTGGTGTTTCTGAATCTGCAGCTACTGCAGTTGCTGAGAACACGTCAAGCGCTGCAACATTTAATGTGTATCCAAATCCAGCTCAAGAAAATGCTTTCATTCGTGTAAACAACACTACTCCAACTGACGTTACGGTGACTATCATCGATGGCACTGGAAAAGTTGTTGCTTCTCAGGTTTATAATAATCTGAACACTGAGAGCGTTGTTCCTGTGAATACTGCAAATTATGCCAATGGCATTTACACTGTAAGTGTTCAAATGAATGGTGAAGTTTTGACTCGCACTCTGATGATCAATAAATAATCAGATTAAAATTTTTTTTTGAAAAGGACCGTTCCGAAAGGAGCGGTTTTTTTTTGTCTGCAAATCATTCCTTTGGTGTTGATGGTTAACACAGATTCTGCGATAGAATTCTACAACAACTCAAAATCACTTCAAAATCAAGCTTTTCCTCGATTTTATTCGTCGAAATAAGACGACTTTCTTCCTCATAAAATCTAGCGGTAGCACCTGACTTTATTGTGATTTGGAGCCTCGTGACGAACTCCATCACTGAATCTGGGTTAATTGAAAGGTTTTCGCCATATTAGCGGCCGGAATCTTCTTAGCGCAGTTTCCAATGATCAATTTCAGCCAAAGCTATTTTAAAAGTTGGGATGCAGTTGAATTGTATACAATCAAAATGATGTAGGTTTGACGAAAGCCTTATAAAACGAGTTTATGGACTATCCAATCCGGGAAGAATCAGGTTACAGATATATAGAACATGGTGAAGGGAAGGTGCTCATCCTACTGCATGGTCTCTTTGGTGCTTTAAGTAATTTCAGAGAAGTTGTTGAGCATTTCTCTAAAACACATAAAGTGGTCATACCTATGCTTCCGCTTTATACAATGCCTGTTTTAACCACCGGGGTTAAATCTCTGTCACATTTTCTGCGCGACTTTATTCAGTTCAAAAAATGGGATCGGGTGAATTTATTGGGCAATTCTCTGGGCGGGCATGTAGCACTGGTTTTCACAAAAGAACATCCTGAAAAAGTAAGTGCTTTAATTCTTACGGCCAGCAGTGGCCTCTATGAAAATGCTTTTGGATCAAGTTTCCCCAGACGCGAAGACAAGGAGTTTATTCGTAAGAAGGTCGCGGTGACATTTTTTGATCCAAAGCACGCCACAGATGAATTAGTTGATGAATGTTTCGAAGTGGTGAATGATCGTAATCGTGTATTGCGCATTCTTGCTCTGGCCAAAAGTGCAATCCGACACAATATGGCCAAAGATCTGCCCAATATGAAAATGCCTTCGTGCCTCATTTGGGGAAAAAATGATACCATCACTCCACCTGAAGTAGCCGAAGAGTTTCACGCACTTCTTCCTGATTCAACTTTGTACTGGATTGATGAATGCGGACATGCCCCGATGATGGAACATCCTCAGGTGTTTAATCAGCTTTTGGACACCTGGTTGAAAGAGCGCGGTTTGTAGTTTTTTCTCTGACATCTTCTGTTTTTCATTCATATCAATTTCTCAGCACCAACTCAGATGAAAATTTATTCAGCAGAATTTCTAAAGTCATCGGCTGAATTAAGTCAGTGTCCGGAAGGCGATATCCCTGAATTTGCATTTATTGGAAGAAGCAATGTGGGTAAGAGCAGTCTTATCAATATGCTGGTTGAAAAACGAAGCATGGCAAAGACGTCGGGTACACCTGGAAAAACCCGATTAATCAATCATTTTGTAATCAACCTGGATCACAGTCCATGGTATCTCGTGGATTTGCCTGGATTTGGATACGCCAAGATTGCCCAATCGGAGCGTGCAAAGTGGAAAAAGATGGTTCGTACTTATATTGAAGAACGTGAAACGCTGAAGTGTACATTTCTCCTCATAGATACGCGACACGAGCCACAGAAAATTGATTTGGAGTTTGCAAAGTGGCTTGGCGAAAGCGGAATACCATTTGCTCTTGCTTTTACCAAAGCCGATAAGGAAAAACCCGGAGCTGTGGAACGCAATGTGAACCTTTTCGCCGAAAAATTTCTCGAAACTTTTTCGGAATTGCCTAATCTGTTTGTCACTTCAGCCGAAACAAGAATGGGAAAAGACAAAGTGCTAAGTTTTATCGAAAGCGTAATGAAGCCTTGAGCTTATTTCAGGTAGGCCTCAATCTCAGGACTGAGTGGATCTACTCTGTTGCCAATGGATGCCAGCCATTCTCCATTTTTGCCAATGATGAATTTATGAAAATTCCAACCTACGGAGGCGTCATCCATACCATTCAATGATTTGGAGGTTAACCAGGTGTAGATTGGGTGTTGGTCTTTGCCTTTCACATCCACTTTGGAAGCAAGCGGAAATGTGACGCCGTAATTTTTTGTACAGAATTCTTCAATTTCAGTTTCACTTCCAGGCTCCTGACCTAAAAACTGGTTGCAGGGAAATCCTATGATTACAAGTTTGTCCTTGTGTTTTTCATGCAAGGATTGAAGTCCTGCATATTGTGGAGTATTACCACATTTACTGGCCACATTTACACACATCACATATTTCCCTTTAAAGTCAGACAGTTTTACGGGTTTGCCATCAATATCGGTGTAGGTAAGTTCGTAAAACGATGTGGGTGTTTCAGCAATTAATCGGGCTTTTGTGTTTTTTCTGTTTTGAAGAAACGCATAACCAGAGAAACCAGCTGCAACTAAAATGAGAACAATGATGATAATTTTCATACTTGTATAACAACGGGGATTACATTTTGTTTTCACAAAAAAAAAGAGGCAGAAACAATGTCTGCCTCGTGAGTTTTGATGCCAGTGGCTATTCGTTTTTTAATAATCGGATTGTTTGATGCGTGCTTCCAGCCATTATCAGCAATTCGTAAATACCCTTGCTGAATGATGTTAAATCAATGGTGGTTCTTCTTCCTGAAGCATAACTGCCCTGATTTTGATCAAGTACAACTCTTCCTGCAGCATCGTATACCTTGATTGATACTTCTCTGCCATTCGTTCCGTTTAAAATGAGATTGTAAATGCCCGAAGAAGGATTTGGCGAAACCATCACGTCAAAGGGCGAGTCAATTTCTTCAACTGGGGTAATATTCACTTCGATCTCTGCATCGCAACCATTGAGATCGCTTATGAGCGCGGTGTAAAGTCCGGCAGTTGTAATTTCAGTTGCGTCTTCGGATTCGACATTGTAATTGTTTGGACCAAACCATTCAATGAAATAAGGTGACGTGCCTCCGGTAACCGCAATATCAATTGATCCGTTGGTGTCATCGGTGATGTTGCCTGAGCCAACTAATTCTGCCGTCACTGGCGCAAATGGACCGGAAACCGTCAGAATATTGAACGTTGGGAAAGAACATGGTGCCGAGCTATTGATAGTTAGCGGGTAATCACCTGCACTTAGTTCACTCAACTCGAGACCACTTTCTCCATTGTCCCAACTAACGGTAAATGGACCTTCACCCGATATTTCTATGATTTCAATGCTGCCATTGGTTTCTCCAAAACACGCTACATTTTGAACGAATACATCGTTGATGTAAATTTCATTGGTAGAAATGATGTCAATCAGAATTGTTCCCGACGCACACATTTGGGGATTTCCATTATCACAAACAGTGTACAATATCTCAACGTCATCAGCGGTCAATTGATCTGAAGTGCAATTGAGAACATGCGTGTTGCTATTGAACTCGTAAACTCCCAACATAGGAAAAGTGAAATTAAAACTCAAATCATCGTCCGAATCTTCGGGATCTGAGACGAAGTCATTCATATTGATTGACGCTGACGATGCGAGACACAATTGAATAGCAGCAGCCTCTGTAACCGGAGTGGTGTTTTCAATAATTTGTGGTTCGACAGTAATTGTCAACAGGGCGTCGTTGCAAGCGCCACAAGGATCGCAAGCTTCGTAATAAACGAAGAAAGTACCGATTGCTCCGTCGTTTGGTAAATAACTAAATGAACCATCAGGATTCAACTCGAATATTCCATTGGATTGATCTTCGAGTATGTCGTAGGTAAGAATTTCATCATCGTATTCAATGTCATTGCCGGCAACACTTCCTTCCACAATTGTATTTTCAGTTGTGGTTACAAAGTCGTCCTCAGCAATTGGAATATCGTTTACAAAATCCACTACGATTTGTAAAGTTCCTTCTACGCAGGCTGTATAGGGATCACAAACGCTGTAAATCAGGAAGTCTACGCCGTAAAAATTCAACTCCGGAACATACGTGAAATTTCCATCCTGATCCATTTCAATGCTACCATGAAAAGGACCTTCAGTGATTGTGTAGGTAAGTTCATCGCCATCTGGGTCAGAATCGTTGGTCGAAACGCTGGATGTTACGTCATCATCTTCAAGAACATTCACAGACTCACCTGCAACCAAAGGCGGATTGTTGTTGCCAATGAGCAAGAAAATAAGCGTGCCTTCAAAACAAGTCAAATCATCACACACGAGATAAGTGATAACGTCTTCACCGGTAAAATCACCGGTAGGTGTATAAACAAAAGTACCATTGGCTGAAAGAACAAGGGTTCCGTGGCTTGCGTCCGTAACTATGCTGTAGAGCAGGTCAAAATTTTCTTCATCGCTGTCATTCAAAGAGACATCGCCATTATACTCGTTGTTATCTGTAAGGATTATAAATTCATTTTCTACACTGGGTGGGTCATTTACGAAAGTCACTTCTATCGAGATATATGCAGTATCGCAGAGATTCATTTCATCACAGACCTGGTACTGCAAGATTTCTGTACCGCTAAATCCATCACCTGGAATATACGAAAATGTTCCATCGGCGTCTAACACCAATTCTCCTTCCTGTGGTGTTTCAAGAAGCAAATACAATGGATTACTAAAGTTGACATCCGAATCGCTGTCATTTAAGCTTAGATCGCCGTTGAGCTCTGTATCCTCCACAATTACATATTCGTCATCACCAGCAATTGGTGGATCATTGAAATAGATGACTTCAATATTGATAGCGCCAATAGAACAAAGTTCCTGGTCACACACCTCGTAGGTGAAACTATCAATTCCAAGAAAATCAGGATCAGGTGTGTAGGTAAAACTTCCATCTGCATACACAATTAGATCTCCGTTTGCAGGCGGCATCTCGAGTGAAAATGACAATTCAGTTCCGTCGGGATCGGAGACGTAGGGAATTAAATTTCCCTCTAACAAGGTGTCATCGTAGACATATAACTCTCCGGTTGTTGTTACAGGTGCATCGTTTACGGGAAGAACAGTGAATATTACCAGGGCGGCAACACAATCACCACATGGATCGCATGCATAATAGGAAAGCGTGTCCTGCCCAAAAAATCCCGGGAATGGTGTGTAGCTGATCAAGCCTGAATTAAATCCAATTGTAGCGGTTCCATGACTTGGTTCTATTCCAAAAGGCTCAATTCCGAGGTAAAACATCAATATTTCGCCATTCGGTTCTGAGTCATTTGCACTGATGCTTGCGGTTAATGGCGTATTCTCATTCAAAACGAAGGAATCATCAATTACAATAGGCAGGGTGTTGAGGAAAGATACTTCAATAACGAATGAACCAGAATTGCATGTTGTACCATCGCACACTTCATACAAAGCGACTACCAGACCATCGAAGATCGACATAGAAGTATATACGAATGAACCATCCTCATTAAAAGTCATTTCTCCATATTGAGGAGGCGCAATCAAATGGAATGTAAGGTCATCGTTGTCTACATCATAATCATTGGTTCCAACATTGCCTGTAAGAACGCCGTTTGAAATAAAGAATGCATAGTCATCAACAGCCAATGGAGAATCGTTTATTGGCGATACCTCAACTGTGCATATAGAAAGACTGCAAAGGTCTGTTTCGTCGCAAACTTCATACGTAAATGAAATTGAGCCGTTAAAGTTCGGATCTGTATCCAGCGTAAAACTTCCATCACTACTGAAAGTTAATGAGCCGTGATCGATGGCGCTTAATAAGGTAAAGGTCAATACACCGCCATCAACGTCAGAGTCGTTGGTTGCAACACTTGCTGTAAGAAGTCCATCTTCCGGCATAGTGAATTCATCTGCAACTGCATTGGGAGAAGATTGATTTGCAAGCACTCCAATTTCGAGCGTTGTGAAGACGCAATCATCTTGCTCATCACAAACAGAAATTACGGCCAAATCGATTCCGCTATAGTCCAGGTCTGAGAGATATGTGAAATTGCCGTTGGTATTGAGTGTGAGTGTACCGTGGGAAACGTCGGAGCTGATGGTGTAGAATAATTGTGAAGACTCAACATCACTATCGTTTAGTGAAAGATCACCGGAAAGCAAGGCGTTTGTCATCACATTAAAACTATCGTCATCGCCAACTGGAAGATCGTTTACCTGAGATACTGAAAGTGTAACAGTAGTTGCATCGCATAATGAGCCGTCACATACTTCGTAGGTGATAAAATCAATGCCATAAAAATTGGATTCAGGTTGATATTCCAGATCTCCATTGGTGTCCAAAGTAGCTGCACCAAACATCGGTTGTGAAATGATTGAATAGCTGAGATTTGAAGAGTCAATATCCTGATCATTTGTCCCAACGTTTCCGGTAATTTGTGTGTCTTCATTACCCGAAAACTCATCTTCATTCGCAATTGGTGAATCGTTGACAGGTGTCACTGTAATGAAATAAATGGCGTCATCACAGGCGCTGAAAGGGTCGCATGCAGAAAATGTGAATTGATCGTTGCCGGAGAAGTTTGCATTTGGTGTATAGGTGAAAGTGCCATTTGGCAAAAGATTCAGGATGCCATTCGCGGGAACTGATAATGCAGTAAATGTGATCGGATCGTTGTCGAGATCAATTGCCAATCCCACCAAAGTACCAGATAAAACGGCGTCTTCGTTGGCACCGCCATTTCCATTTTGCGCAATGATGCCATCGTTTACCGAAACGATTTCAAATGACAAAATACTTTGATCGCATTGGTTTTGTCCATCACAAACTGTGATTGTAAATGTTTCGACACCAAACCAGGAAAAATCGGGCATATAGGTATACGTGCCGTATTCATCCAGAATAAAGTCGCCGTGCTGAGCAAGATCTGTCGTTGAGTATGTGAGCAGATCATTGTCGGCATCGATATCATTATTCAGAAGATTTCCGGTGATCTGCTGATCTTCAAATGCAAAGTCGGTGAGATCATCTAACGCGACCGGTGGATCATTGACGGGCAGAATTTCGAGACTAAGAATTCCCTGACTGCATCCTCCCTGATTATCGCAAACTTCAAATTCGAGGTCTTCGGTACCATACCAGTTTTCGTTCGGAGTGAAAATAAACGTGCCATCAACATCCATAAAAATTCCTCCGTTCAGAGGAGATCCAATCAGCGTAAAAGTAAGTGGGTCATTTTCGGTATCGCTTGCTGGACCAGTATTTTCGCTTATATCTGTGTCTTCTGGACCCGCGAAATAATTATTCGTCGCACTTGGAGGATCATTGACGGGAAGCACATGGATAGTAAGCAGTGCGGTTTGACACAAACCACCACCGTCACATGCCTGATAGGTCATCAGATCATCGCCATTGAAATTTGGGTCTGGCGTGTAAGTGAACGTTCCGTTGGAGCTCATTGAAAGTGCACCATTGTCAACAGCATTAATTACGGAATAGGAGAGTTGAGCTGTTTCATCATCGGTATCGTTGCCTGAAACATTTCCATTGAGCTGATTATCTTCATTAACATTTAATTCATCGTTTTGAAGATTTGGAGGATCATTTACTCCCGCAATTTCAAGATATACCAGACCGAAGTCGCATTGACTGACGAGATCACAGGCTTCAAATTCGAAAAGATCGCTACCGAAGTAATTTGGAGAAGGCGTAAAAATGAATGAGCCATCCGGCTGGAGCTCTACTGACCCATGATCGGGATCTGCCGAAATGTTAAAAGTAATAGGATCTGTTTCGGGATCTGTCACAAGGCCGGCCAACGAACCACTATAGGAACCGTCTTCATTGAGTGTCCATGTAGGTGAGTCTGAAACTATGGGGCTGGCATTGTTGCCTACGACGTTGATCGAAACCAGACCTTCATCACAACGAAGGCAGGGGTCGCAGATTTCATATACAAAGGAGTCAGAACCAGTAAAGCTGCCGAAAGAGGTATAGATAAATGTTCCATTGCTATTAAAGGTCAATGTGCCATTTGCCGGCGGCGTGATGAGATTGTAATGGCGGATTTCATTGTCGGGTTCGATGTCATTGATGCCGGCATTGCCATTGTATGGGCTGCTTGTTTCGGCTGTGATGAGGTCATTCACTGCGATAGGGTCGTCGTTCAGGAAGATGACGAACATGGTAAGTAAAGCCTGTGCACAGTTGCCATCATCGTCGCATACTTGATAAGTAATGTATTCTACTCCGTATGCCAATGGATTCGGTACATATAAATAACTGCCATCCTGATTGATGGTTATAGTGCCATCTGGTGTTCCGGTAACAAGAGAGTAGGTTAGTGGATCACCATCCGGATCGTAATCATTGTCTGCCAAAGTTCCGCTAACACTGAAATCCTGATAGGTAAAATTGTCATCATCCTGGGCCACAGGACCAGTTAGCAGAGCGTAATCTGCTGCTGTGCACGTTTGACTCATTGCCAAAACGAATACGAAAACAATAAAATAGACAGACCTCATAGAATTTGTTTGATTGGGTGTAAATATCAGTAAATCAATTAGTTAATATTTCTGATTGATAAATCTGGTTTTTTACGGCACCATTCGGTAATTGTTCCGGGAAAATAAAATTCAAATGGCTTTTACCCTCCCTGATTTTTACCAATTGCAAAAATAGTCAAATTTTGAAATATTGAGCTGTTAAATATGCTGATTTTGAATAGGATACTTAATCTTACAAGTTCTAATTGGCTGGATGTAAGACAAAAAAAAACAGCCACGTTATTAGAACGTGGCTGAAATTGTAGTTAGATATCTAAACAATTATTACATGCTGAGGATTTTGAATTCGGTGCGGCGGTTTTGCTCGTGTGTTTTGTCATCACATTCGACACCATTTTTGCAATGATTTAGCAGATCTGACTCGCCATATCCTTTGGCGATGAGTCTGTTTTTTGGAATTCCTTTGCTGATGATATATTCCACCGCACTTTTTGCTCTGTTGTCAGAGAGTGTTGTGTTGTAAGCGTCTTTGCCTCGCGAGTCGGTATGCGAACGCAATTCGATTGTCATGTTCGGATATTTGTTCAGAATCGCAACTACTTTATCCAATTCCAGGGCGGCATCTGCGCGAATATTGTATTTGTTGTAGTCGTAGTAGATATTCTCAATTTTGATGATATCCCCTTTACACAAGAGAGGCATGTCCATGGTGATCACACGAGAAGCCTTGAGATTGTTGGTGTTGAATGGTTCATTCACTTCTCCGCAGTCCTTTTTGGACGTAGAAACAACGTATTCATTGTTGAGTGGAAGATTGCTGAATTTGTATTGGCCGTTGGCGTCTGTAGTGGCAGTCATGGTTTCGCCAGTGGTTGTATTTTTCAGCGTTACCACTTGACCTGCAACAGGTGATTTGTCATCAGCATTAAAAACTTTTCCTGCCACATCAGCAATGATTTGAGGTTTCTTCTTCAACGGAACTTTTACCTCTGTGCCGGTTGCTGCAGCCGCTGCTATCTGACTGCTTGACAGCGACGATTTGTTTTCAGTGTAGTCATTTTTCTGAGCACGGAATTCGTAATTGCTCAAGGGATTGAGGCACATGTTGAATTTGCCTGAGCCATCAGTCATCATGATGGATTTTTGCTCTCCATTTTCAAAAACTTTTACTTCAGCATCACTTAGAGGTTCGCTGCTGGTTTCATCAATAATTACTACATCGGCATTGGTGCATTGCTTTTTGAAATAATAAATGTCGTCATTGGTGCCCTGCGCTTTGCGGTTGCTGGTAAAATATCCCGACATACCATCTGCTTTGAGACAAATACCAAAATCATCATTGCTGCTATTTATAGGAGAACCCATATTTACAGGTTTAGATAACGCATTATTCTTAGCAGCTGAAAAATAGATGTCCAAACCTCCGAGGCCTGGTTGGCCATTGCTCGAGAAATAAAGCGTGCCATCATGGTGTATTGTTGGAAATACTTCGGTTCCGGCGGTATTGATTTCTGCACCGAGATTGACAGGAGTATCCCACGAAGTACCATTCCAATTGCACTTCCAAATATCCATTCCACCTTGTCCGCCTGGCATGTCGCTGGAGAAATAAAGTGTTTTGCTGTCAGTGGAAAGTGATGGATGTGCGCACGAGTAATTGTCGTTGTTGTGAATAAATGGAACTTCAATTCCCCATTTCCCCTCTGACCATTGACTCGAGAATATTTTCAATTGAATTACATCGTTTTTATCCTTGCGAATCGATCCGTTTTCGATGTTACTGCGTGTAAAAAACATCTGAGAGCCGGTGGAGTTGAAACATACCGGGCCATCGTATAAGCGTGTATGCAGCGCTGTTGCGAAAGGTGTAGCGGCGGCAAATTTGTCTTCTTCCCCTTTTGCGTGGTAAAGCTGGTAGAATTGTTTGCCCGTCCAGGAGTGGTCATACCCAATCACCTGAACACTTGTTCTATTGGAAGCAAAAACAACTCCACTATTATAAAGGGTTGGAGAAAAATCACCTTGCTGTGAATTTAAGCTGGCCTTCTTTACCGTGTAAACATTTTCAGACGCCTTGTAGTTCGAAATTTCCGAAAGCCCTTTCTTCAGGTTATCAGCTCTCGAATCACCGGAGGCAACTGCCTGGTACTTGTCAGCCCAAATTTGTGCTTCGGTGTATTTTTCGTTTTCCATAAGCGATTGCGTGTAGTAGATCAGATGCTCGGGTTTGGCAGCTGGATCAGCTACTATTTTGGCATACGTCGCTTCTGCATTGGCCATGTCTTTGGTTAGTCTGTAGCAATCGGCGAGTTTGCAAAGTGCATCAAAGTTGGCTGGATCTTTTTTAACGACCCTTTCAAATTTAGGAATGGCATTTGCGTACGCGAGATTGGCGTAGCGTTTATTGGCAGATTTTAATTGTGCAAAAGCAGACGAACTGATGATCGCCAACAGAATAAAGGTGGAAGTGATTTTTTTCATCATATCAATGGAATCAGGGATCAAAAATAACGAGGAGTTACAACTTTGTTTTTATCAAAGCCAAAATCGAAGCCAAGCATGAACTCATGCGAACCACTATTGAAGTCCTGGAGTTCTGAAGTAGTAAAGTCATATGCGTAGCCTAGTCGGAGCTGTTTGGTGATCTGGACTCCCAGTAATGCCGATACAGCATCTCCTGTGCGGTAGGCAAGCCCTCCCCAGATGAAATCGTTGAAGAGAGCATTGCAACTCAGATCTACTTGCATAGGTGCACCACTAACCGCCTTGAGCATAACATTAGGTCGTAGTTTTACTCCTGGTGAAATGCCGAATACAGATCCGGCCGTAACAAAATAGTGAAGGTCTTTTCCATTTAATCTGTTTTCGACTTTAGCCGCTCCCGAAGTGACATCTAATCTGTTTTGAAGAAGTCTCGGAACGCTTAATCCCACATACCATTTTGGTGTATTGTAGTACATTCCGGCGCCTACGTTGGGCGCTGTGACATTGCCCGTATTTACCTGAAACTGATTGTCTGTAAGGAGATTCAAATTCATAAGGTCTTCGCTCAAATTGACTAAACCCAATTGCAATCCAAACGATAACGTGTTCTTATCCATCGGAATCCGATAGGCCCCTACTGCAGAAAATGAAGTACGTTGACTTACGCCAATGCTTTCTCTCATAAGTGTGATACCCGCTCCAATTTTTTTATTGGCAAAAGGCGCATGCACAGTGAGTGTTTTTGTAGAAGGCGCACCGTCTAGTCCTACCCATTGTTCTCTCCATAACATGGTGCCGCTGAGATTGTCGCGTGATCCGGCATATGCAGGATTGATGAACAACTCATTGAACATGTATTGGGTGAACTGAGGATCGAATTGAGCTTTCGCAGGGAGAGCGCATATCATCAACAACAGGCCTGCTGCGATGCTTACGATATTGTTCTTTGTCATTTTCATTGTTTTTGAATGTTAGAAAATGGTTGTTGCATTAGTTGTTGTTGTATTTGATAACCATGAATCCCGATTGGGTTTCGGTAACCGGATTGGAAACCGTTGTTGCTCCGGGAACAAGAATGTAGTAATAGGTGCCTTCAGGAACTTTAGAGCCTACAACTACACCTCCGGATTCAGTAGTACCATCCCACGCTTCAGTGTTGGTGTAATTTTCTTTTTCGAAAACAACATTGCCCCATCTATTGAAGATTGTCAATTTATTATTTGGATAGTTTTCGATGTTGTCGATTACAAAAACATCATTCACATTATCGCCGTTGGGTGAGAAACCGGCTGGCACTATGAGTATTCCCGAAGGAAGATATACCAGAATGATCGTGACCGTTTCTTCCACACAATTTCCTTCTGTGTCACAAACCAGATAAGTGAATGTATCGAATTCAGCGCCATCTCCATTTGCGATATAGGTAAAGGAACCGTCGGGATTGAAGATGATTGAACCATGCGCAGGAGGATCAAGAAGCGTCCAGGTTGAGCCTGCAGGTACAGTATCGTTTAGTGAAACATTATCAATTAAGATATCAATTTCATTTTCGTCGTATATGTAATAGTCCGGATCCGGATCGAGAATAACAGGCTCATCAATTGGATTAATTGTAATGATTACAGTTACAGTATCACAATCTCCATCTTCATCACAAACTGTGTAGGTGAATGAATCAGTGCCGTTGAAATCCGGATCAGGAATGTAAGTAAATGTTCCATCTGGGTTCAATACAAGCGTGCCATTGTCTACATCATCAACTACTGTGAATGTGAGATCATCGCCGTCTACATCGCTGTCGTTCGTGCTGACGTTTCCATCCAATGAGCTGTCTTCATCAACTGTGTATGTGTCATCGATACCAATTGGTGTATCGTTTATCGGATTCACAACAATTGTTACGGTAACGGTATCGCAGTTGCCATCATCATCACAAACATCGTAAGTAAAGGTTACCGTGCCGTTGTAGTTTGGATCAGGCGTATACGTGAATGTGCCGTCACTGTTGAATACGATCGTGCCATCTGTAATGTCATTGTTGTATGTGAATGTCAGAATGTCGCCATCAACGTCGGTATCATTTGTTGAGACGTCTCCATTGAGTAAGCCATCTTCATCCATTACAAAATCATCATCCAATCCAATAGGAGGGGTGTCGATTTCAATGACATTGATAAATACAGTGGCTTCATCACACAATCCGCCATCGTCACACGCCGTATAGGTGAATGAGTCTGAACCAACGTATCCGGGGTCTGGCACATAAGTGAACGATCCATCAGGATTGAGGACTAAAGTACCATTGTCTACGTCGTCAGTAACCTCAAATGTGAGATCATCCCCATCGGGATCGTTGTCATTGTCGCTAACATCACCGTTGAGCTGATCATCTTCTAATACGTCATAGTTATCATCTTCAGCTATTGGGTTGTCGTTGGTAGGATCGAGCACAATGAACACTGTTGCCGTGTCGCATGCGTTGAAGACATCACAGGCCGAATATGTAAAGAAGTCTGTTCCACTAAAGTCTGGATCCGGCGTGTAGGTGAAGGTTCCATCAGCATTCATAACTACTGTTCCATTGCCAGGATTATCTACAACTACAAATACTATGTCATCACCTTCAACATCGCTGTCGTTTTCTGAAGCATCGCCGGTTTCTTCAAGATCTTCTTCTCCAAAATAAGTGTCATCAACAGCATCTGGTGCATCATTGACTGGATTTATGGTGATGTTTAGTGTGCCGTTATCACAACCGCCAAATTCATCACAAACAGTGTATTCTACGAAATCGGTGCCGTTGAAGTCCGGATTTGGAGTATACGTAAATGTACCGTCTGAATTGAAGACAATGATACCGTTAGATGGTCCGCCAACTGCTGTCCATGTGAGATCGTCGCCTTCAGGGTCGCTATCATTGTCGGCTACCGTGCCAGAAATTGATGTGTCTTCGTCAGTAGTGTATTCATCATTTTCAGCAATTGGCTCTTCATTTGGAATGATTACATTGATGTAAACGGTTGCGGTATCACATGCATTTTCTGCATCACAAACCGAGTATACCAAAGTGTCGCCACCGAGATAACCGGTGTTTGGTATGTATGTAAATGAACCATCTGGATTCAGGACGAAAATTCCATTGTTGGTATCATCGATCACAGTCCAAACTGGATTTACACCGTCTGAATCGGTATCGTTGAAACCAATATTGCCATCTAGTTGTGTGTCCAAAGATGTTGTGTAAAAGTCGTCCTCCGCATTTGGAGCATCATTAACAGGCAATACTGTTATGGTCAATGTGCTTTCATCGCAAACATCGTTTATATCACAGGCCTGGTAAACGATAACCTCGTTGCCGTTAAAATCAGGATTTGGTGTATAGGTGAAAGTACCGTCTGGATTCAAAGTCAATTCACCGTTCGATGGACCGCTTATTATGGTATAGGTGAGATCTGATACATCAACGACTGTTCCGCTCAATTCAGTATCTTCATCGGTGGTTTCCGTGTCATCGAGATCGCAGAGCGGTGAGGATGTGAGCGGATTTGGATCGCATGGATTCAAAGGATCACTTCCGTTGTCGACCTCATCTCCGTCGAGGATGGTATCGTCATCGGTGTCTGGATCGGATGGGTTCGTGTTATTCGCCGTTTCTTCATCATTGGTCAAGCCGTCGTTGTCGCAGTCATTTGATCCAAGTGCAAATGGATTTGGATCACATGGATTGAGTGGATCATTTCCGTCAGTTACTTCTTGTCCGTCGAGAATTCCGTCTCCATCGGTATCAGGATTTGCAGCATCTGTTCCAGCAAGTATTTCTCCATCGAGGTCAAGTCCGTCGTTATCGCAATCGTTTGTCCCGAGTGCACTAGGATCAGGATCACATGGATTCAAAGGATTACTTGTACCAAGAGTAACTGCAACTGTTGACAGATCATCAACGCCTAATACTTCTTCGCCATCATTGTAGCCATCGTTGTCAGTATCGGCATCTGCAGGATTTGTTTCATCTCCTGTAGAGGCCACGCCATCTGTTCCCAATTCTTCTTCACCGTTGGTGAGGCCGTCATTGTCGCAATCGTTGGTGGAGATAGCAAATGGATTTGGATCACATGGATTGAGTGGATCGTTACCATCTGTTACTTCTTGTCCGTCGAGAATTCCATCACCATCTGTATCCGGGTTGTTTGGATCAGTTCCTGCTAGAATTTCTCCGTCAAGATCAAGTCCGTCGTTGTCGCAATCGTTTGTTCCGAGTGCACTAGGATCAGGATCACATGGATT
>JBJXFC010000407.1:0-3756 GCA_046153915.1 Flavobacteriales bacterium | reverse complement strand
AGGTCACACCAGTTTGCACCCTCAATTGGGAACACTGGATGATTTCAAAAAACTAATCAATACCGCAGAAGAACTGGGAATCGAAATTGCCATGGACTTTGCATTGCAATGCGCTCCTGATCATCCCTACGTGAAAGCGAATCCGCAATGGCTGAAACAACGTCCGGATGGAACAATTCAATATGCTGAAAATCCTCCGAAGAAATACCAGGACATTTATCCTATTTATTTCGAAAGTGAAGACTGGAAAAATCTCTGGAAAGAATTGTTGGATATAGCATTGTATTGGGTAGAACAAGGCATTCGCGTTTTCAGGGTAGACAATCCGCATACAAAACCACTCGCATTCTGGGAATGGTTAATCTCTGAGGTTAAGAAGAAAAATCAGGACGTATTGTTTTTGTCAGAAGCTTTTACAAAACCAAAACTCATGCAGGAGTTGGCGCGTCTTGGGTTTACACAATCCTATACGTATTACACATGGCGAAATTCCAAACACGAATTGGTGGCATACATGAATGAACTTACGCAAGGCATAATTAGTGAAACTTTTCGTCCCAATTTCTGGCCAAACACTCCGGATATTCTTCCATGGGCTTTGCAAAATGCAAACGAACACACCTACCTCACCCGTTATTTTCTTGCAGCTACCTTGAGCAGCAATGTGGGTGTGTATGGACCCGTTTACGAATTCATGGAACACAAATCCATGCCTGGTAAAGAGGAATATGCGGACAGCGAAAAATATGAGGTTCGCCATTGGGACTGGAAGAAAAAAACCGCCATCAACGAATTGTATTCCAAAGTAAACAAAGCAAGAAAGGAAATACTTGCTCTTCAACGCACCAACAACATTCGTTTCTGCAATGTGGAAAATGAACAATTGATTGCCTTCTGCAAATTTGATGGAAAGAAAAGTCGCGTTGTGGTGATTTGTTCTTTGGACAGTCAACAACCACAAAGTGGACACGTGCACCTCACGCCCTGGATGCTCGGTATGCCGGATGGAAGTAATTTCAGATTGACAGATGCATTGTCGGGGCAAGTGTTTGACTGGTATGGTGAACATCATTTTGTTGCTCTCACGCCTCAGCATCCATATCATCTATTTGTAGTTGAATAATTGATCCCCACGCACCATGAATTGGAAATCGATTAAAAAGAGTGATCCTATCATTTCAGGGTGGATGAGCGGAGAAATCCGGCAATACATAAAGTCTGCCCGATGGTACGGAGGTAAGGCAAGTCGTGACAAACTGTTTATTGCTGATCATCTTTTACCGATCGATTACGAAGGGGTGCGCTATTATTTGCTCCTGATAGAAATCATGTATGAGGAAGGCTTCGTCCACAATTATGTTTTGCCTCTTGCTATCACAAAGACAGAGGATGTGGAGAATTCAAAGGGAATCATTGCTCCCGTGCCTAAATCGAATGATGTACTGGTGGATGCAACTTACATTCCGCATTTCAGAGAGGCGATTTTTTATTATATCCGAAATGGCCAATTGTTGGATGTTCAAATAGGATATCTGCAATTTGAAAAAGGAAAAGCATTTCTGGCCGAAGAAGGAAAAATTACATCACGGCTCCTCAATGCGGAACAGAGCAATACAACCATTGTATACAACGATATTTATTTTTGTAAATTATACCGTCGCCTGTTTCGGGATCCCAATCCGGATATTGAAATGGTGCAACATCTCAGCGAAAAATGCGGATTTGACCATGTTCCCGCGTTTGCCAGCAGCATCACCTGGAAAAGAAAAGGTATTTACGATGTGAGTATTGCCATGATGCAACGCAAGGTCGAAAATGAAGGCGATGCGTGGACATGGGCAAATGGAAAGCTTGCCGACTCATTTCAGAATCTCATCCAAAAAAAAACCAAAGGTGAGTCTATTCCACCGTTGAAACTTTTTAAGGCGCGCAGTTTTGAAGGCACTCCTCAAATTGTAAAGGAAGCCATAGGAAGTGAATTGCTGCATGGAGTAAAAATGATAGCGATTCGCACGGCAGAAATGCACATTCATCTCAGCCAGGAACCGTACAATAGATTGTTCACGCGTTCATCTTACAATGGTGACTACGCCGTTTGGCTAAAGAATAGAATAAACTACCAATTCGAAGCACGGTACGCTTTATTGGATAAAAGTTTATCAAAGCTCAAAGGCCTTGCGAAAGAATATGGCAAATTCTTTTATGATAATAAAACAGAATTGAAAAACCGTATTTATTCCTTTGATGAACATGATCTCACCGGTCAACGCATTCGAATTCATGGTGATTATCATCTTGGTCAATTGTTGGTAAGCAAAGGAGATTTTATAATTCTGGATTTTGAAGGTGAACCCGAAAGCACTATTCACGATCGCAAAGTGAAACAAAGCCCTCTAAAAGATGTAAGTGGTTTGTTCCGATCTTTTCACTATGCAATTTATGCCACCATATTCAACAACAAAAAACTTTCTGTTAAACAACAAACCGAATTGTTTGAAATTGGAGAAAGGATGTATTCCTGGATGGTGTCAATATTTCTCAATCATTATCTCAAAAAAGCTTTTGACAGCACACTCAATATCGGTTACGATCGCGAAATTGAATATTTACTTAAATACCATTTGCTCGAAAAAGCCATTTATGAACTCGGTTACGAATTGAATGCCCGCCCCGATTGGGCCATCATTCCGCTTCGTGGCATCTATACCATCCTTCAATCTTCTAAAAAATGAGTCGGAGCATTTCCCGTCAAATAATGACATCCTTTGATATCGATCTTTTCCGCGCCGGAAAACATTTCCGCCTTTTCGAAAAAATGGGTGCTCATTCTGAAACTGTCGATGGAGTGAAAGGCGTGCAATTCGCTGTTTATGCTCCAGCCGCATCCAATGTAGAAGTTGTCGGAGATTTTAATTTCTGGAATGGAAGTGAACACCCACTCTTTGTGCATTGGGATGGAAGCGGAGTGTGGGAGGGATTCATTCCAGACGCAGCCGTTGGTATGCGCTATAAATACCGCATCACAAATGCTTCTTCGGGACAAATTTTCGAAAAAGGAGATCCTTTCGCACGCCGTTGGGAAACTCCTCCAAATACCGCAACAATTATCTGGGAAGACAACTACAAGTGGTCTGATCGCACCTGGATGAACAAACGCGGTAAATTGCAGGCACACGATGCACCTCTTACCGTTTATGAAGTGCATCCCGGATCATGGCGTTACGATGCCGAATCAGGAAAGCCGCTGTCGTGGCAGGAACTGAGTGAACAACTTCCACGGTATGTCAAAGAAATGGGATTCACGCATGTGGAGTTTATGCCCGTTATGGAATATCCATTCGATCCATCCTGGGGGTATCAACTCGTTGGATATTTTGCTCCAACCTCGCGTTTTGGGGCGCCCGAAGATTTTAAAAATCTTGTGAATGAATTGCACAAACAAAACGTCGGAGTAATTCTCGATTGGGTGCCGTCCCATTTCCCGGATGATGCGCATGGTCTCGGATTGTTCGATGGTTCGCATGTTTACGAACATCCGGATCGCCGAAGAGGCTATCATCCCGATTGGAAAAGCCTTATCTTTAACTACGGCAGACCCGAAGTGCAATCTTTTCTTATCAGCAATGCGATTTTCTGGCTCGATCAGTTTCACGCTGATGGCTTGCGGGTAGATGCTGTTGCCAGTATGCTGTATCTCGATTATTCGCGCAATCACGGAGAATGGGAACCAAATATGTATGGTGGACGTGAAAATCT
>JBJXFC010000404.1:0-16417 GCA_046153915.1 Flavobacteriales bacterium | reverse complement strand
CCGTCAATTTTGGTAAGCACATTTTGGGCTCTGCTTTGGCCTTGGTGATTGCTTTGGCAACTTTTGCTCCATGGTGTTGCTATATGCTATACGCTTATCCAATCGAAGCAAAATGGAGTTTGAAGGCTATTTTTACTCCTTTTCAGGATACAACAATAAATACCGATGGCACCTGGTATAGCTACTTAACAGATTTCGGCAATTTATTTGGTTTTTCCGCGTATTTGATTTTAGTATATGTTGCCTGGTGCATGGTGAAGTCGAAAAGCAATCTGTTCTTTGCTCTTTTTGTCTGGGCTACTTTGCCACTTTTCATATTCAGTCTGGCAGAAGTGAAACGGGGAACTTATCTTTTCATAAGTGCACCAGCTCTTTTCATTTTGATTGGTTGGGCAGCGGCTCAGGGTTGGCGACATATACGTTGGTCGGAAAAGGTCATTCCAATGCTCGGCATGGTCTCTATCCTTTCAATTGCTGTGTATTCTTTTGAAAAGCTCTACCTCTTCAGAGACATTAGTACCAAAAACGCATGGTCTGCTGAAATAAAAAACAGGAATTATGAGGAGGGTGAAGTGATCTACAATGAGCCAAGGTGCATCGAAGTCATGTTCTATCACAACGTAACGGCTTATCCCTTCGAAAAGCCTTCTCCGCATTAGTACGCCGACCAAAAAAACTACATATTTCAGGATCGTTTACGTTGTCCTATTGCCAGAGGTGTCAAGCCTTTTGCCATATCACAGCCTGAATAGGCAGCCATTTCAAATTCTGTCAAGGACTTTATTCAGACATAATATTGCAAGTCATTCCGATTATTGTGTAGCAAACTCCCAGCCTTCTTATTTCATTTTTGAATGCAATAACGATGTTGCATCCTAAAGCAAAGTTCACCATGGGCAATACAGAAAAACCAAACCGAAAGTTTAAGAACGATGGTTTGACAGATCCAAAAACAAATCAGGATTACAATACGCTCAAACCTGATCCCAGCGATCCAAATCAGAAAAAGAGTGTTCGACCCGACGATGAGGTTGAACCAACTTTGAAGGAGCAAAACGATGTCGATAAAAACAACGTGAAAGCCACACTTGAAGATACCGATTCGCCTGAATCCGCGAAAGAGGAAGGTCCTAAAGAGGACTAAGTAATACGGACATTCATGCCTTTTGTCGTTTCGATCACATGTATCAAAAAAAAACCGCCGGTTGTACCGACGGTTTTTAAAAACGCTATTTGGGAAAACACTATTTCCGAATCATTTTCATAGTCTTATTGCCTGAAGGTGTCAAGACATTCACCACATACAATCCAGAAGCCCAGGCCTGAGTATCCAGTTGGATGAATTGTGTGCCCAGAGGCATATTCGTTTTATCCGACTGATAAACAATTTCTCCCAACATGTTTTCGATAGTGATGCTCACTTCACCTGCAGTGCCATTGACGAATTCGAGCGTAGCTCTGTCATTTGCGGGATTAGGATAAATGTCCATTCCTTCCGTGGTTTCAGTTTCTTCCACCACACTTATCACGTTCATATTAGGTAGAATGATGTCGTCGATCCAGACTGCATCTGCACCAAGTGAAGCTGCAGGATCTTTGTCATAAATCCAACGCAAAACACGCGTGCCTGTGCTGATAGGATAACTCACTGTTGTCCATTCATTGTCGCCACCAAACTGGCCCAAGGTTGCGGTTCCAATGCGGAATTTCAACATGTCGAGCGCATCACAATCGGTGCGGTAAGCAAATTCTACATTGCCTGCCTCGAGCACATCGATGGTCAATTTGAGGGTGGTAATGCCGTTGTTGCTGATATCACCACTTTGCATGCAGTTTTCACCTGCAAATGGATTCAGCGGAGTTACAAACCACTCCACTTCGTCTTCCATCACCCAGGGGTATTGCGATATGTCGCCCGTTTCCCAATCTTCCACAATCTGGTTCATGTTTTTCTCATATGCACAATCACTGCCATAATAATCGCTGCTTGTATTTACTGTAAAATTCACCGGAGCATTCTGTGGACAATCTGCAGCAACTTCTGCTGTGAAAATGGCCAATCCTGCACCCTCTGCAGCAACTGGTGGAATGATAACTGAAGATGTTGTAATCGTAAGATAAGGTGAGTCTTCCGTAAGCGTAACAAGCATATCGGTGGCTGTAGCTGCGTGTCCGTCGTTTGTTACAGGAACAGTAATCAGGACTGTTTCTCCCGGATCCATACGTCCATTGTTGTTCTCCGCAGAATCGTCATAGGTAAGTGCAGGGGCACAAACAATAACGGGAGCACTGATAATCACTGAGAAATTTTGTTCCCAGGTGTTGCCATTGTCATCTGTGAAGGTGATAGTAAACAAAACTACTGTTTGATCTTCGATGTATCCATTGATGTGAAACTGATAGCCATCTGTACCATCTCCTGTTGCTCCCATTGCGATGTCACCATAGTTGTGCGTGGCGTCATCAAGTACGATTGCGCTGTTGTCTGTCGAAAGTGTTCCAACAACATTCACAGCATCTTCAACACCCACATTTTCTGCAGGGATGTCGAGTGTTATGATTTCACTGTAATCAGCATCGCCGTCGTTGTTGCCTTGTACATCATGCACCGTCTGACTATTATTCACAACATACGGCCCTTCTGCAGCAATCATTTCGATGGTAGCCTGGTACGGGATGGTATTGAATGAAGTGATGGTTACAAGAATATTTCCAGGTGTTGTGATTGCATCAAATGAGAGTGTTACACTGTTGTTGACTACTATTCCTGTGGCAATGATCTCACCTTCAAAAGTGAGTGCAACCATGGCTTCGTTGGTATTGCATTGAATAGTAATTTCACTCATGCCAAAAAATCCTGTAGCTGGATGAGTGGCCGTAATTTGAGTTGGATACGCCGTGCGCAATTGAATGGTTGGATCGGCCATCAGAATCCATGTGTCTGTCATTTCATCACCAGCGCTGCCATATTCGTCATTCATTCCGTGGCAACCATGGTAGTGAATGCTTCCAAATGTGTGACGTGTATTCCCAGCTTGTGAGGAAGCAGTAATTACAGCATTCATCTCATCCTGGCCTTCCATAGGTGGAGCCCATGATTGATAAACCGAGCTGAATGAACCACCAATACCGCCTGTAGGGGAATCATAATTTCCTGTTGGACACTTCATCCATGCTTCACCAAAGGTATCGCCACTTGCATCGTCATCGTCGAAGTCGCCTGTACAGCAACCCACTACTATAAAGAAAGGATAAAAACCATGGTTATCTAGTTCGTTGATTTGTGTATTCGTATATGAACCAGTTACAATTAGGTTGTGTGCGCCATGGCCGGTATAATTGATGAGCGAACATCCATCATTGATGACAGTAGTCAAGGATGCAGCCGAAGGACTTCCACTTCCATCTGCTGTGACACCACCCGATGGAGAATCGGCACTGTGACTGCCGTCGTATTTTTCCCAGACTTCGGTATAGGTGTAGCCTAGTAATTCTTCTTTAATACCGTTGTTGTGCTGCCAGTCGGCCTGATTGTCATCACCAAATCCATCGCCTTCATTGGATCCAATTCCCATCGCAACACTGAACCAATCCAATGCCGTATTTGGGTTTTTTTCGTACTCCAGAATTTTATCAATCACAGCAGGAAGTTCGTTATCCTGATGAACGAGCAAACGACCAACAAAAAATTCAACATAACTGTCGTTACCTGATACATAGCCATAACAAGGATCGCAATAGCCCTGACCGCCGCTGTTGTTCAACAATTCTGACGGAACCTGGTCTTCATCTCCTACTAAAACAAGATAGGTCAATCCATTCTCGGCATAATAGTCACTTAAGAAATTGTTGATGGCTGAAATCGAATTGATTTCTGCAACATCCTGCATAATTACTTTGATTCCTTTTTCTGTTTTCCACTCAATCCACGGTTGCAATTCTTCGAGGTATTCTGCATCGTAGATCACAAGCATATCGCCAATTTCTGAAATGGCATCGTAGCGATCGGCATTAAAATCGTAATTGATAAAGTGCGATTTGTAAACGTCGCGCATGGTTGCATTGATTGTCGCCGGAACAGCTGAAGGTAGTTGGTTTTCACCTTCAACATCGGTGCTCACAACATTTAATTCGATGGAACTATAGACGCGTACAATTTGTGTTATCGGATTGTATTGCACAGGGTAAAAGTGCAAACTCTGTCCGCGGTATTGACCTTGCACATATGCATCTCCCAAAGAAGCGAGTTCGCCTGGGAAAAACGCATTTGTTTCATACACTCCACTGTAGGTGTATGGAATTGAATTGGGATCAACTGTGCGCAATAAATTTCCTTTGGAAGGAGCAACACTGATGTTGGTGTATTCCACGTATTCCGATGACACGATTTCAATTGCCATAGCGCGGCTATCGTCTACGATAAGCGCAGTGGTGAGTTTAGGCAAGTCGGGATTTCCGGCCTGTAGTATTTCTGTGCCTTTATCGAGGCGAATTACCACACCTGCGCTGGTCTCGGCGGTGTGAATACCATCGACCTCGCAAGTAAGGTGAATCTGCGTTGCAGACTCATCGATAATCTGAATTGTGTTTTGGGCGTTTGATGTAAATGCTGCTATCGACAATGCGATAAGCAACATCAGTTTGGTAGATTTCATTCTCACTGGCGGTTTATTAAATTTGCTTGGTTTCTAAGGAATAAAAAGGCGGTATGTCTTGCCATCCGCAGTTTGGATGAGATATACCTGATTGTTTTTTTCTAAAATTGTTTCTGTGTGCAGGTTGGAATTTATTTTCCATGAATCGATAAGACAACCACGGATATCATACATGTTTGTTAATCCCGGGGGAGCGTTCTTTAAAGTCAAATGACCTGAAGAATTGCAATAGACTGTTGTTTCTGGTTCTGCTGATGGCGCAATGTTGGCTACAACTGTATTCAGATAAAAATCGATGTCCACATGGGCGTCCATGTTGCCTGTGGGATAAATCCAGAATTGAATGTGACCTGTTCCCGGAATATTCATGGGATTAACCAGTAGTCTCACGTAACCTGAACCACCAACTCCAACACCCAACATATTCCCAATAAAAGGCAGGTAACTATAACAATGTTGCCAGTCGCACAACTGAACATCCCAGCCTTCGGGATAATCATCTTCAATAAGGCGCCAGGATATATAGGCACTATCGCTCAGATCATGGTAAACATTGATCTGGTGTTCAGTATAAACATCCATTTCCAAAGAACCAGTGTAAGAAGAGGAAGGTGTGAAAGTGTAGTTCACAGCCCATGATGCCGACATTGTAGCGAATAAAAACAAGGTAACTCCAAACAGGTTTTTAAACATGCGTCTAAATTGGTGATTGTAAGGGTTCAACAAGAAACAAATATACGGGAATCTTGGAGTCCATGTTACTCACCAAAGCGTGTATAAACTGTTGATAAACAATGAGGTGTTACGGAAATTTTATCCCCATGTTAAATCAAGTCTCTGACCAAAGCTTCAAAAGCCTGAACTATTCAGTTATGCCACTTCCATTTCTCTCTGGATTTTTATCTCTGAAAAGAGGTTTTCCTTGCAAGGCCAGAACAAGCGTAAAAATGGCGAGGAAGAAATAAAGGATACCCAGAATAAAGGTCGCTTTTGTGTTTTTCAGAATATAAAATGATATGAGCGGAAGAATCTGCAATGCGTGCATACCGATAAAATGAGCCACACGTGGATCTCCAAATTTTGTGCTCCAATGAACAAGCGGAATTCCCGGGCTGCCATCGGCGCCGCCAATGGTGTGAGACATGCGCGATCCCATTACAAATCCTTCGAATGAAAAAATAACAAAAATGATTAGCGCAAGACGAATAGACCAGACGTAATAATCCGGCAAATCCGCAAAGTCATTCTTGAAGAATAAATAAGCTACGTAAGCAGTATATATCGTAACAACGGTGGCCGCCAAAGCCATCATTGAGTACATGGCCGAGTAACATGGTGTGCTCACATTAAAATGGGATAGCTGTCCGCGATAAGCCTGGAGAGCTATGTACACAATTTCAAATCCGAGTAGAATGATGATTGACCAATTAAAAATACGCACATTAAAATCGGGTAGATAACTGCAATACCAAAGCATGGCCCATGCGAATAGAAAAGTTGAAAAAGCAAACTTGAAAGGTTTGATCCATGCACTCACATTATTGACCTGAACATTCGAAACTTTTGAGAGAATTAAAAATACTATGGCTGCAATCAGACAAATTAGTCCGAAGTAATACATCGTTTCATTGCGTTCTCGCAGTTGCTGGATAAAGGAAATCATAAGGCAATCCTAATTGAACTTTCGCTTCAACAAATCAGAATAAGAATTGAATTGTAAATCGGGTGGAGTGAATTGACGTTTTTATATGATGTATCGCCTGCGTGTGCGAAAAAGTTCGAACGCATTCAGGTTATGGATTTCAGGCACTTTGAACTACTGACAACATCACTTCCATTTTTTTTTCCGTTTCTTCCCATTCTTTCTCTGGATCAGATCCGGGAACAATTCCTCCGCCTGCATAAAGTGTGAGATGATCGGGCAAAATGCGCATACAGCGTAAATTGACGAAATAGTCGGCATCGCCATTGTCTTGCAGCATACCAAAATAGCCTGCATACAATTCGCGTGAATGTGGCTCATGGGTGAGGATAAAATCCAGCGATTCTTTCAGCGGAAATCCGCAAACTGCTGGAGTTGGATGCAGCGCCTGGAGGATGTGGCTTGTATCGCCAACAAATTCGAAGGTGATTTCGGTCTTGATGTGAACAAGGCTTCCTGCGTTGAGATTATAAGGAGCACTGGCAATCACATTTGCTGCACCAGCTTGCTGGAGCACACGTGTAATGTATTCTGTTACGATGGCCTGTTCGCGAATTTCTTTGTCCTTCCAGGCATGGTTTTCCAAAGGGATAGCCGTATCGAAAGGTTGGGTTCCGGAGATGGAGACTGTATGCCATTTGCCTCCTTTTTTGCTTAACAAAAGTTCGGGTGTGGCGCCCATCCACATTTCATTGCCATGCGAAAACCAGTTGATACATGCTGTAGGATACCGATTGCAAAGGATGCGAAAGACGTACATCCATTCGCTGCGGGTTTTGCTGATGGAAATTTGTTTGGTTCTGCTCACTACCACCTTTGCGAAGTTGTGATTTTGCATCTCTTCGAGGGCTTTCAGAATGATTTCGCGGTGTTGTTCGCGACTCATATCTGCATCCTTTTTGTTGTTTTCGGATTTGAAAGGATGGCACCGAAAACTTACAATTGGATTGGAGTTATCTCCGTTCTCAAAATAGAAAATTTCATTCGATCCGGGCTTCGAGATCAGCGCAAAATCGCCTGTTGGCACTGGGATATTTTCAGAATGCGATCGGCTGTATGTTTGGATCAATTGCATTATTTGGAAGCCTTGATCAAAACAGTAAGTCTGCTTGTGGCAAGAAGTTTTCCTTCTTCATCTACAATTTCGATTCCCCAGACATGCGTTGATTTACCTGCATGGATGATTCTTGCTTTTCCGGTTACGATGCCTTGGCGTTTGCTTCCAACGTGGTTGATATTGAGTTCAATTCCCACAGCAATTCCACCCGTTTCGGATACCATCATATGAGATCCAAAACTGCCCAGTGTTTCGGCAAGAGCAGCACTGGCGCCACCATGCAAGAGTCCAAAAGGTTGATGCGTGCGGTGATCGACAGGCATGGTAGCTTCGAGGTAACCAATTTCTACGTGTGTGAATTCAATGCCCAGCATTCCCATGAGTGTGGTTGCGTTGAAGGAGTTTGAAATGTCTAGTGGATTGTCCATAGCTCTATTTAAAAGTAAGTAAATTTAGAAAGATGAATGAAACAATGAGCCTGATTTTATTGATTATACAAGATAAGTCTAAAACTGAGCTCTGGGACGCATTATAACGCTTTGAATGCGATTATTTTCAAATCTGAAAAGCAGAATTCTCTGAGTATTATTCTGAAAGGTCTCGAAGTCTTGATTTTTGAAATGATGAATGGATTTGATCATTCTTTTGGCATAAAGGACTTCTTGAGGATTTTTCTTACCTAGAATGTTTTCAAGTTTAAATTCCATAATCTCACCGAATTCATTTAGTACAATTCTAAAATAGTAAAGCGTTGTATCTGATTTTGTCGCAGCAGGATTATTGGTTGAAGGCGATGGTAAATTGTAACCGTAGATGGAATCGCCGCCTGGATATGGCATTGGTTTTATGTTTAGTCCATTTCCGGGATAATAAATATAAATCGGGATTCGAATTTTCATAGGAATTGGCAATCCATCTCGCATCGCGGGTTTTTTAAACTCAATGTTTTTTGCAAAATTCAAGATGGCATCATTGGTTTCTAAGTCACGACCATATGTGTAGTGCGTGAAATGATTTTTAGTTTTCCCCATGCTGTCAACTTCCATGCAGAGCACCAATTTGCTTTCTAACATCGTTTTTTGTTGAAGATCAAATTGGAAAAAAAGCGCATTGAGTGCTTTTCGCATCTCATCCTTTAATCTGTAATCTCCACCTTGAAATACAGGCAAAACGTAAGCTGGGTCCTGGTTGGATGAGTTGACTGATGGCCATTCCATATAATCGTTCAGAATATTGACGGTATCTGCAAATTGCCTTTCCAAATGATTATAACTCGCAAATGAACTTATGGAAAAACAAACTCCCAGAACTAAAAACGATTCTTTGAAGAATGCGACAGATATGCGATATGTGAATTGAAGTATTGAGTTCAAATGGCCTTGCTAAAATACACAACTATTCAAAAAAAAAAGCGCACGATTACCGCACGCTCTTTTAAATCTATTTCTGGAGTCTAGAATCTTGTGTCTAGCGTCTAGCGTCTAGAGTCTTTATTGCCACGCACAAATAATCCCACCCATGATAGTCAAACTCACAACCCAATACCCGGCATTAATCATAATGAGTTTGAAGCTGCGACGCTCGTACATATAACTTACTGCATAGATCGGAATGATAAAAAGAAGTCCGGTGAAAAATCCATGCAATGCACCGTGTTTGAACGTGCGGAATTCATTGACATATTTGGTCATTACGGTTGTGAACAATTTGCCTGCTTCAGAATTGGGATCCGTGAAGGCCTCAGGCGTTGCCATAAACAATGATTGTGTTGGGAATTGGTGGATGACCATGTTCCCTAAAGAAAGTGCAATGAAACAGCCGCAAAGAATACTTAGGATCAAGGTTACAACCATGTTTTTGGGACGAAGTTCTGCTTCAGTTTTTCCAATGCCTTTCATCCAGGCATTGCCAAATACACTTTTGTGATACCAGATAAATCCGATGGGAAGAGTTACAAGCGCGGCAACAAGAATTGCCAAAAAATTGGGGTAAAGCATGATTAAAGGATTTTATTGATTTAGGGTGCCAATGTAAATAATTGGACGTCTTTTCCAAATTATTTTGATGTTTCCGATTTTGATTGAGAATGGGTTGCAGGTTAAAAAATCGAAATTCTATCCAGTTTAGCTCCGCATTCTTTAGCTTGCACTCGTTTAGAAAATCCTACCTATGATTCATGAAATAAGTCGCCATAATTCAATCTTCAATCGGTATCTCAAAGAAATCCGGGATGAAGAAATTCAAAAGGACCGCAGGCGTTTTAGACGCAATCTGGAGAGAATGGGCGAAATTATGGCCTATGAAATATCCAAGACTTTTCCTTACCAACCTGAATTTGTGACAACTCCTTTGGGCGAAGCAGAAGTTTTTCTCCCTACCATAAACCCGGTCATTTGCACCATCCTTCGCGCTGGTTTGCCCATGCATCAGGGTTTTCTAAATGTTTTTGACGACGCAGACGCGGCTTTTGCTGCTGCATACCGGCGTCATCACAAAGGTGGAGATTTTGAAATTGAAGTAGATTATACTTCCTGTCCATCACTCGAAGGACGTGTTTTAATTATTGCAGATGTAATGCTCGCCACTGGAGCATCTGTTGAAAAAGTGTACAAACAATTGCTACGAAAAGGCAATCCTGCGCAGACTCATATTGTAAGCATCATTTCGACCGATTTTGGTACCAATCATCTTCGAAGTGTAATGCCTGAGAATACGGTTTATTGGACCGGCGCCACGGATAAAGAATTGACCGCTCAGGCATTTATTGTTCCCGGACTTGGCGATGCGGGCGATCTTGCATACGGGAGGAAAGACTGATGCTCGCTTATTTGTTAAAAGCTCTGGGATGGTGGGGAATGACGTTGGTGAAATTCCTTTTCACTCCATTTTTTATGATCTTTAATCCCGGTGGTAACGAACATTGGTCGTGGCTCGAAACGATCATCATTGTTTCAACCGGCGCTGCGCTTTGGGCATTTATTTTCTTTCACTTTGGAGAAATAATTTTTGTGTGGCTCGCCAAACATTTTCAAACCAAAAAAAGAATATTTGGAAGGAGATCACGCTGGTTCATTCGTGTAAAACAAAAATGGGGACTTAAAGGCCTCTTGCTTATTTCCGGTTTGATTTCAGTACCAATTGCATCTGTATTATGTGCGAAATTATACCATCACAACAACACTGCACTTCCTAAATTAATCATTGCATTTTTTGTTTGGACAGTATTTTTAACCAGCCTCGCATGGGGCATGAATCAGATCGGCCTTAAATTCGTATGAAGTACAAACACCTTTTCTTTGACCTCGATGGCACACTTTGGGATCTTTATCAGAATACACGAGATGCCTTTGTAATTCTTTCGGCTGCCAGGGAAAATATGCATTTCAGTGAGGATGAATTTGAGATATTTTTCAAACGATATTTTCATCACAACGAAATTGTTTGGAAGCTCTACCGCGAGAATAAAATTGAAAAGGAACTTCTGCGCACTATTCGATTTCGACGCACCTTTGATGATGTCGGATTAAACGTTGACGACGATTTTATTCTGAGGTTTGCAGATGATTTTATTGAAACCTGCCCCAAACAACCTCATCTGATAGAAGGAACCTTGGATTTACTCCAAACAATGCACGGGAAAATTCCGATGCACATCATTACCAATGGGTTTAAAGAAGTGCAAAGTGTAAAACTTGCCGCCGGCGGTATTGGCCATTTCTTCGAAAACATTGTCAATTCGGAAGATTGTGGAATTCGAAAACCTTTTGCCGGAATATTTGATTTTGCAATGGAAATAAGTGGTGCGCGACCCGAAGAAAGTTTGATGATTGGTGATGACTGGGAGGCCGATATTCTTGGTGCACGCGATTATGGCATGGACACCGCGTGGCTAAAAACACACGAATCACGTCACAATTACAAACCTCACTATACCGTTTCTTCAATGACAGAAATGAAGGACATTTTGCTTGCTTTGCAATAATCGCAGGCCTTGTTCGTTTTTTGTCCTCTGATATTTCACATGAAGCCATTTCTTTTTTTTGCTCTGGTTCTTGCTGCGCTTATTACACAATGCAGTGCCGACGAAAGTTCTGACGGGTTAAAGCGAATTTCTTCAAATAGCAATGAATCAAACGCATGGACAGCTTTAAAAATAAACTATGATTCGCTGAAGCAGGCCAATGCCTCGAAGAAAGCTGCGTGGAAATTGGAATTGGATAAAACACCTCTGAATAAAACCGATTCTTTTTTTGAAGCGAAAGGGAATCAAGTGCACATGTTTTTTGTCGATTCGGTTTTTCCATGCTGGTATGGCACTGTTTGGGATTTTAATGGCTATACCGACAAACCAGGAGAAGGATTGATTGCATGTGGGTATTTTGTTTCGACACCCTTGAAACACATGGGATTTAACTTGAACCGATACAAAGTGGCGCAGCAATATTCTCATTCCATCGTCAATACGCTTTGCACCGATATTCATGACATACAAGGGTATGACAAGGTCTTAGGGCATCTCAAAAAGTCAAGAAATGGATTGTATATCGTCGGACTGGACAATCATGTGGGATATATTTCTGTAGAGAAGGGTGGCGTCTTTTTTATTCATTCGTCCTATGTAGAACCGGGATGTGTATTGCGCGAGAATGTAGAATCATCTGCGGTTTTTCAGTATTCCAGGCGATTTGTTATCGGCAATTTTTCTGGCAATGCGGCCATCCTCAGAAAATGGTTGAAGAATCAGGCCATCCAAATTGTGGCATGAAAGTCAGAAGTTCCGACATTTGCACTTCAAAAAAGAAAGAATATGTCTGACAATAAGAACAATCCTCCCCAACTCAATATTGAGCTCAACGAAGAAGTAGCTCAGGGTGTTTATAGCAACCTCGCAGTGATCACCCATTCACCAGCCGAATTTGTGGTGGATTTTATCCGCGTGATGCCCGGTGTGCCCAAAGCCCGCGTTCAATCGCGTATCATATTAACGCCACAGCATGCCAAAAGACTGATGCGCGCCATCGTTGACAATGTGCAGAAATACGAAGCACAGCATGGTAAGATCCAGGAAACCCTGGGGCAGGATGCGATGATGCCTATGAATTTTGGCGGCCCGCAGGGCCAGGCGTAATGACGCGATATGCGATTCGCGATATGACATGCGAGATACCTAATTGGTAGAGACGTGATGCAACGCGTCGATGCGGATACTCCGCGTTTAACCATAATTAAATCGTGGATTCACCACGTTGTTGTAGATCGAACCGAAACGATAGCTAATCCCGAAATAGGTGTAGAAATTGTAATTGGTTTGGAGCTCCTGCTGCTGCAATAGTACCTCTTGCTCGGATGCTCCTCCTTTGCGAATATTGATTTGATCGCGAATTACATTGTAGCTGAAATATCCGCTTACGGAAAGCCCTTTGAATAAACGCACGTCGGCACTCATCCATGCGCCATAGCGGTATTTATTGAAATCACTCAGGAAAGTCGCAGCAAATGAACCAGCTTCAAGGCTTCCCCAGGTTTGCGTAAAGGATGCTCCCAGATTTAGGCTGTGAGTAGGGACCAGTGTTTTTGTTTCATTGAAGATAGTCGTGTCCTTGAAATTGAAGTACACACCACCGATATTGTAAGCCAGTGTAATCAATTTGGTTTGCGCTTCTTTGTAAGGGAAGAAGTCATATTCAACAGCGAGTGCAGTGTTCTGGTAATAGTCGTAGTTACTGAAATCACTCATATTAAAATTGGTAAATACTCCGGCTGACCAGCGTTCGCTTACCGAATGCACATAATTCAGAGTTCCGAATTGACTTCGCAGAACATACGATTCCTTCACCCCATCAAATTCAAATCTTTGTTCGCTGTAGTTTGTTCCAAGATTAAGATTTAACTTGAAATTTTCCTTCACCTGGGCAGCGCTAACATTCCCATAAAAGTCGCCCGATTGAAAGACTTTTTGTGCATTGATATTGGTATTGCCATTGATTCTGAAAACCCAGGCATTGTAGGGGTCATCGTCTGGATTGCTGCCAATACCAACGTCTTCAATATCATGCACATTGGCAGAATTGATGATAAGATCATCGCCAACGTCGATTTTCGCTGCATAACGCACCAAACCCAGTTTTACTTTTTGTGCCAGGAGATCTCTTATTTCGGCGTCTGTATTGATTGCATTGGTTGTGAATGTGAGTGTATCATTCATTCCTTTGAAGTGATTCTGCCCTGTAAATTGGAGCGCGTAATTGCTGCCACCGCTTCCGGTTCTTATGGTTGCAACCAGGAGATCCACATCAGCTACAAACTGATCCTGCACAAAATCTGCCCACGTAATTTGTGTCTTGAGATAAGGTTGATAACAGAAACCGCAATTAAGAAAAACTTTGAGATGTTTGTTGTGGCTAACAACCTGGCTGGAGTCTTGAGCAGAAGAATAATGCGATAAACTCCATAAGAACAAAATGACTAATGCTGGTTTTTTCATAAGCAGGTAAAAGGTTGATTTTGGCTGGTTGGAAAGAAAGAACTATTTCAGGGTGAAATGTTGCATCGGTTAACACTTTTTGTGAAGGGAAAGGCTTTGATTTTTATGGTCATTGGAATTTGTCTGAGAGGTCTAATAGCTTGGGTGAGTGGGAATAATCGTTTGTCCAGTAGGTAAAGTGTCGCTTGTTAATTTTACTGGAATTTTTAAATTTAGAGCAGATTCGGGGTGAAAACGGAAATTTCTGCGATGAATAGGAATATCCATGGTATTGCATGATTTTCCGCAAGTGAATTGAAGTGCGCGACAAGCGATATTTGCAAACTGTTTTGAAAACATCATACCTGCATGAAGCACTTCTTAGTATTTTCTATTGTTCTCCTTTCCATCTTCACGTATGCCCAACCAAGAGGTGGTGGAATGCCGCAATCGGGTCGTGTATACGGTAAGGTTGTAGATTCCAAAACCAAGGAGAATATAGAATACGCCGTTATTCAAGTGTTTCAAAAGATAGCGGGAGATACAATTCCAAAATTGATCAACGGTGGATTGTCCGCGGCGAATGGAGATTTTTCAGTAGATAAAATTCCGTTGAATATCCCATTGAATTTACGCGTCATCATTATCGGTTTTGATCCTATTGAAAAAGAATTTACGCTGAAATCGGCGGAAAAGGATCTGGGCAATATTCTGATAGTTGCGGGAGCTACCACGGGCGAAGTCGTTATTGATGGAAGTGATCCTGCGTTTAAAATCGAATTCGACAAACGTGTATTTGATGCTGAGAAAAATCCGATTGCCGCTGGAGGAACAGCCGAAGATCTCTTGCGAAATGTGCCATCGCTGCAGGTGGACATGGATGGCAATGTGAGCATGCGCAACACTGCACCACAGATTTTTGTGGATGGAAGGCCTACTACATTGACCATTGATCAGATTCCGGCGGATGCAATCAAGAGTGTTGAAGTAATCACAAATCCCGGTGCCAAATACGATGCAAGTGGCGGCGGAGGCGGTATTGTAAATATCGTGATGAAACACAATCGCGGAATGGGTTACAATGGTAGTTTGCGTTTTGGTGTGGATAGCCGCCCTCGAATGAACACCGGTTTGGACCTCAATCTCCGCGAAGGAAAATGGAATTTTTTCACCAATGGAAATTTCAATCAGCGCAAGAGCATCAGCGAGGGATATACGAGAAGAACAGACCTCACGAGCGAGCCTTCAACCTACCTAAATCAGAATCAAACCAGCACCAATCTTGGATTTTTCGGCAATGGTAAAATTGGAGCCGACTGGTTTTACGACAACAGAAATACATTCACTTTGTCGCAGTCTTTTACACGCGGTAGTTTTAATCCGCATGATGAAATAGATGCGCAGACAGATACCTTGCTGAATATCGATCAACCCAATCCGTTTTCAACCTATGTGCGCACAACAGATACGCACCGCGATTTTCAGAATATGGGTTCCAGCTTTCTCTTCAAACACCTCTTTGCTAAAGAAGGAACAGAGTTGACAGCAGATCTTAATTACAATGCCATCAAAAGTGAATTTGTGGGTGATTACATGAGCACGTATGACGACTCGAATGAATCAAAGCAACGTCAGGAAGGAAGCGGTGCTCAACAGTTGTATACCGGACAGGCCGATTTTACGACCAAACCCGGCGACAAGATAAAAATTGATGCTGGTATTCGTGGGTCTTATCGTCATTACGAGAGTATGTATGAAAACAGCATTTACGATGGGGTTAATTATGTTCCAATCCCGGCGTTGCTTGTAAACTACGAATACGATGATCAGGTGTATGCTGCCTATACATCCTATAGCCGCAATGCAGAGCATTGGAAATACCAGGTAGGTCTGCGATTGGAGAGCAGTGATTACAAAGGCAGGTTAAGAGATACCACATTGACTTTCCAGAATTCGTATCCTCTCAGCGTTTTTCCTTCAGTTTTTCTCACCCGAATTATCAATGAGAAACAAGACATTCAATTGGCAGTTTCGCGTAAAATCAATCGGCCCGGTTTTATGCAGCTGATTCCCTTCATGGATTATACAGATTCGTTGAATGTGAGTCGCGGTAATCCTTCATTAAAACCTGAGTTTACGAATCTCCTTGAATTATCGTATCAATACAACATCAACAAACAAAATACCTTCCTCGCATCTGCTTATGCGCGCTACACAACCGACCTCACGGTGCGCAACCAGATTGTAGAGTACAGCGATGTATTGCAGCGGGATATTGTGGTTAATACCTACGACAACGCAAACAGCAGTACCGCATTTGGATTGGAACTCGTAAGCAAAAATTCGTTGGCCAAGTGGTTTGATCTCACTACCAACGTCAATTTTTATCAAAGTAGTATCGATGGTACGAATATTAGCAGCGACCTTATCAACAGCCGCGCAAGTTTTTGGGTTAAGACGAATGCCATCCTGAAACTACCGGGCAATACCACCTTTCAGGCCTTGTTTGATTACAGCAGTAAACGATCTCTGGAAGTGGG
>JBJXFC010000402.1:0-5248 GCA_046153915.1 Flavobacteriales bacterium | reverse complement strand
GGCAAAAAAAAGAAGGAAAGAAACTGGCGGCTGCGCCGCCAGTTTCTTTCCTTCTTTTTTTTGCCCCCTTTACGGACTTGCGTGCCCTTGTCATTCCGCAGCGAAGCAAGGAATCTCCTCACGTTTTACCAGGCGCTCTTGTTATCCGCTTTGTCATTCCGCAGCGAAGCAAGGAATCTCCTCACGTTTTACCAGGTGCTCTTGTTATCCGCTTTATCATTCCGCAGCGAAGCAAGGAATCTCCTCTCGTTCTAACCAATGCTCTCTTCATCCGCGTTGTCATTCCGCAGCGAAGCAAGGAATCTCCTCATTTGCCCGTTGCATTTAAAACTGCATAACGCTTACCCCCCGAATTGGGGATATAACCAACCCAATTGACAAAATAACTTTGTGCAAACAAGAAAAGCCATGAATATGCACAAACTTCTACTGATTACCACCGGAATATTTTTCTTCGGTCTTGCGCAATCCCAAATCACCGAAACAGAACCCAACGATCCATTTCCTGCTGGCAATGATCTGGAAGAAGGAATTACCATTAGCGGCCAGACATGCACTTCTGACAATCCCGATCGATTCCGGATTATATTACCGGCAGACGGCAAACTTGTTATCAATACGACGGCATCTGTACCCGGGGAGATTGTCGCAGCACCATTTCAATTTCAATTATTCAGTGATCAAAACAACGCATGGGATCAATTGTATCCTCTAACGGGTGAGAATGGAACCTTTGCTTCAGACTCATACGAATGGTGCTGCCTGCTGGCCGATACATTTTACATTGAAGTGTATCGAGGATATGCCTTTGAATACTGCTATGACTATACACTATCATGGGGTTTGATTCCTGCCACTTTTACCAACGATGAAGAACCGAACTCGGCCTATATACAAGCACTTGACCTGAACTACAACACCCCCATGGAAGGCCATCTCAGTTTTGTCAATCATCCGCAAGCTGCTGGTCAGGATGGTATTGACTTCTATAGGCTGGTGCCTCCTACCAATGGAACCTTGCGTGTTTTCCTCGAATCTGAAGCACAAAGCACAGGTAGCACCTTTACCAGGATGACCTTGAACAATATTAACGGCGGTCCATGGTATTCTCAAAACAGTCCGGTTGGAGAATTTCAATCACCCAATTCGGATACTGTTATCTGGGATTGCGTTGCCAATGATACCATTTACATCGATCTGACAACGACCAATTTTTGGGACCGCGGATACGCCTACCGGATATGGTTTGACATGGTTGCACCGGTTTATGCTAACGATATTGAAGACAATGATTCGTTTGCTACAGCTCAGGAGGTTGACCCTTCTGCTCCAATTGAAGGCAATCAGTACTTTTGGGGTGATAGTGGTGGATGGGACTATTTTAAATTCTACAAACCAGACACGGGCTATTTCAAAGTGGTAATGCGAGCGGAAACATCGACCGGAGACGCAACATTGGGCCATTCGCTCCAACTTTTTGACAAAAACTTAAGTGCCATAGGTGGGCCGTTTAATGGCCCTCTTGGTATATACAGTATTCCTGCTGTAGACTCCGTGACTTACAATTACCTTGCTGCAGACACATTTTATATTGTAACTTCTAGCAACTACGCTTTTGCTTCATGCAGGTCGTATCAGCTTGATTTATCCTACGTCGACAATTTGAATGGCGTTTCAAATAGCGTACTCAGCAATGTGAAAGTGTATCCCAATCCAAACAATGGAGCATTTTTTGTTGAAGGCATACAAAACGGAAATTGCACGATTGATATCTACAACTCCACTGGTGCAAAAATTCACAACGAAAAAATCCGCAATGCGGGTCGAAATGAGATTAATCTGGAAAACGCCCCCAATGGGATTTACACTGTGCAGATTTCTTGTGACGGAGTTCGAAGGAGTGAAAGAATTGTTGTGGTGAAGTGATGAGGGTAGTTGGTAATTGGTAGTTGGTAGTTGGTACAAAGTATTAAGTATTAAGTACTAGGTAACAGGTAACAGGCACAAAGTATTCAGCACAAAGCACTTTGTAATATGTTCTTAATACGTTATACATTGTACGTTGTACATAATACGTTGTACATAATACGTTATGCATGATACGTTGCACAAGATTCATTGTACATAATACGTCGCACATAATAGGTCGTACGTTATACATTGTACGTTGTACATGATATGTCGCACCTCGCACCTCGCACCTCGCACCTCGCACCTCGCACCTCGCACTACGCACTCCGCGCCTCACTCCACCAAACCGATCATCAATATCATATCCCCCATCCCAACAACGCCATCGCCATCCAGATCAGATTCGACACATGAGAACTGGCATCCATAATTTCCCAATAGAATTTCGAGATCGCTGATATTCACAGCACAATCACTATTGATATCTCCAGGTAATTGTGAAGTGGGAACGGTTACATTCAAACTAATAATTTCCGACATTCCACACTCATTGCTGGTTTGCACAGAAATTATCCCATTGCCAGATGCCGATGAAACAGTAAGAAGATTGTCGTTTGCAAATGCCTGAAACTGCGACGACCATTGCCATTCATAGTTGTCAGCATAGATATCCTCTGGTATACTAAACACAAAATTGCCCTGACCGCAAATAGATGAATTTCCTTCAATCAAAATGGGTTGTAGCACTTGTGGGGTAACAGTCATTGCATAATTCGCTGTTGCCGTTAATCCGCAGGCGTTGGTCACTTCCAGATTGATCAACCCGGAAGCTTCACCGACCACAAATTGAGCAACTGAAGTTGTAGATTGTGAAGACCATCCTTCAGGGAAAGTCCACGAATACATTCCTCCCGGAACTAATTCGGCCATCACATTTCCACTTTCTCCCTCACACCAGCTATTGGGTCCCAGGAGTGTTCCCAATTCAAATTCACCACATCCAAGTTCCGTCTTAAAAATATCTCCCTGATAACATCCTACGTAAACATAGTTTTCTGTGAACCAGGCATTCAGTACAGGAGACATAGTGTTGAAATTGCCTACAATCATCTCCCAGGTTTCACCGCCGTCAGCAGTTTTGTGCAAGGTGCCATTCTGGGTCACACAAAATCCCAGTTCTGTGGTATAAAAATGTATACCAACAATTACATAACCGGAGAATTCGACAAGCTGTGATGTCCATGATAAACCACCATCGGTTGTATGGTAGGTATGATCAATTCCACCCACCCAACCTTCATTCTCATTGATGAAATAGAGGCTTGAATGACCACCTCCATCTGTGTCGAGATATTGCCAGGTGTTGCCAGCATCTATCGTTTTGAAAATCGTGGAAGACATCCCAGATGAAAAAATAGCATATCCCAGTGTATCATTTACAAAATAAAAATCACCTGCTGACAGATTGATTCCACAACTGAGCGTCGTTCCACCATTGATTGTCTTGCAGATATTATTATACAATCCATCACCACCTGCAAATCCGATATTGTCGTCGAGAAACCATACGGCCATTCCTGAAATACCCAAATTGTTGGTTAAAGTGAGCCATTGGCCACCACCATTTGTCGTCTTAGCCAGCGTACCATTGCCAATGACATAGCCTACATTTTGCGAAGGGAAATGCAAACCGTACCATCCGCCGCTATTGCCCTGTTGCTGTACTTCCCAGGTTTGCCCGCCATCCGTCGTGTGTACAATACCAGATTGTGGACTTCCCTCACCCGCCAAACCTGATGCGCCAGCCAATGTGCCTGTGTTGTCATCCCAGAAATATAACGCATTGTATTTGCTTCTAGGCACTCCATTTTTCAATATCGCCCACGTTGCACCATTGTCTGTGCTTTTGTAGATAAACTGGGTACCCATAATGTATGTGGCAGAATTGGATAAATAAGCGCCACAATAAAAATGTGCCCCCGTTCCATTGCCAAGAATTCCTTGTGAAGTCCATGTAGTGCCTCCATTGTTCGTTGCGTAAAATGCACCCCAGGTCCCAACAGCCCAACCATGTGTTGCAGAACGAAAGCAGATATAATTCAGGCCTTCACTTCCTGTAGTAAGCTGCGTTGTCCAATTCAATCCACCATCGGTTGTTTTCATGATGGTAGTGGCTGAGCCACACGCGTATCCAACCAGTTCATCCAGAAAATGTACGCTTTGAAAACTTACAGTTGTAACCGGAGCGACAGAGGTCCAGGTAAATCCTGCATCCGTTGTTTTGAGAATGGTTCCAAACCATCCACATGCATACCCAACGGAATCATTGACAAAATCCAAATCCCATAGTCTGTTGGTTGTTCCGGAGGGTATGGAGGTCCAGGTAGATCCTGCATTTGTGGTGCGTAACATCACACCATTAAAACCACATGCAAAACCGATTTCCGAATCTATGAACGTGATATCATACAAAATTTCTGTTGTAGGTGGATTCATATCTTGCCAGGAATTACCGCCATCAATACTGCGATTGAGTAGACCGCCACTTCCACAAACAAAAATGGTATCAGTCGACATCATATACACGTTGTACAAACTGCTCGCTCCGCCTGTCCACACTCTCTTCCAGATTACGCCACCGTCAGTTGTTTTGAGAATGCTTCCATCAGTTGTTGCAACTGCATACCCATTTAAATCATCCATAAACGAACAACCCCTTACATCCGAAGTAGTTCTAAGGGGCGTCAACAAGGTCCACTCTTGCGAAAACAAATTGAGTGTATTCAATAAAACAATCAGTGTCAAAAACTTTCTCATGCAAATGGTTTGGAGCGAAATTACATGAAACTGCTACCAAGGTTCACATCGTATAAAGAAGTGATACGAAATGTTTATCAAGTGAAGACCGCGAATTGAATAGAAAACAAGGATAGGGCATCATACATTGCGTAATACTGCATCTGAATTAAGTGGTATTGAAACGGTCAGGTCTTTGATTTGGAAATAAACTGAACTTTTGACACAACTTTTCCGCAGAAATTGCCAAATGTTAAATTTAGAACTTCGTTATATTTATCGCGTCAAGTGGTCTAAATATGGACAAAATAAAAAAACTCTCCATTTTCTGCATGTGCGATGAGCAAAGGCCGAAAAGTCACCTCGCAAAGCGAATTCAAGTCCTCGTTATTCTTCTTTTGCTCTACCCATTAGTTCCATTTGCCAGCATAGACAATGGCGATACAACAAAGTTGACAGCCAAAGAAGTAGAAAGTTACCCCAATTTCATTGAACAAAATTGGCAGTTTTACGATGGTGACAATGACTCTGTGATGTTTCC
>JBJXFC010000400.1:0-15471 GCA_046153915.1 Flavobacteriales bacterium | reverse complement strand
GGATGGTCAGACTGGTCCGTCTTGGATTATTGGCAATGACTATAATCCCGATGAATATTTTTATTGGGTTGAGATCCAAATCGGTTTTTGTCTCACTAGAATACTATTCAATGACGCTATTACGCCTGTCAATATGAATGACATATCAGATATCATCGTATATCCGAATCCTGCCTTCAACTATTTTACAATTTCAGGATTTAGTCATCACGACCAAGTTGATATTCGTGTATTGGATAGTGCCGGACGAATATGCATGAACCATATTTACTCAGGTTTAAGCGGCAAAATCTTTGTTGATATTTCTACTTTGAATGCAGGTTGGTATGCAGTAGAAGTTCAAGTTGGCAAAGAGATCATGTTGTTCAGGATATTAAAGACACACATCTGATTTTCACCAGGCAGACATGAAAATAAACGTTGGAAAAATGTCGAAATGTTGGGTTGCATTTAGCTTGCCCTTCTTAATCACAATATGCTCATTCGCTCAATCTGATTCAATGATCAAAAGGATGGAAGCCCTTGATGAATTTATGATGGCATATCGTAAAATGTCTACCTTCGATTACGTCATAAATGATTCCACACAGTTTTTAAATTACATTGAATTATTTGCGCAAAACGATGTCTTGGTACTAAATATCTTTCAGGGATTTGAACTTCCTGATGAAGGAAAGACGGCTTCGAAAATGAACCAGGATTCACTTATAGCGGTGAAGAATTATTTTGAGACTTTCAGGCTGAAATATCCGGTGGTAGATGAAAGTAAAATTACAAGTGAATGGGCAGATTTTACTTTATTGGAAACAAAGAACATGGTGACTTATCGGTTGGAGCGCAGTATGCGTTTTTGGGATCAATATGATCGGAATCTTAAAACATCAGAATTGATTGAACTTGAATTGCAATTTAGACCGGAAAGTGGAAAATATGTAATATTCAAACACACAGATTTGAAGCATACTATCGAATGTATTGATTATTGTGTCGATAAGTCATCTTTTCCAGACCCAACAATTCAACACTTTTCAATATTAGCACATTTTGGCCCGAGCCTATCACTTGGGAGAATACGAGTTGATGAAAGACAACCCGGTATAAAGGATATTGACCAGTCATATTATCCAGATGTTGTGTCATCGGGTACGAATTTGGGAAATTGGGACTGGAAAAGTCAGTCGCTGGCTACAACCCTATCTTTGGAGTTGGATTTTCTGATTGCGAAACGTGATAATCTGCGAGATTTAGTAAAGGGAGAGCGTTCTGCTCTGGGTTTTTCAACAGGTATAGGGATTTCATTCGCAAAAGGAGAAATACGAAATGACGGAGTGCAGATTCAATTCCGGTCAGAAGATGTATTTGGATCTACCTATAACAGGCAGGTGAGAATGTCCAATTGGTATGAGAGAATTGCGTTCAGTACAATTCAAATTCCGTTGTTATTGACCTATCAATATAATTTTACGAATACCCTGGCTTTTTTTGGATCCGCTGGACTTCTTATTACTCCTGGCAGGGAGTTAAATTATAAATCCAGCGCTGAGGTGGATTTCGAGGCGTTATACTATTATTCTGAGATCAGTAATAATTTTCAGTTTAGTCTGTCACAAGGGCCTTTGGCCATGGAAATGACAGAAGAGTCTTTTGAAAGGTATTATGGATCACAAGCAGAGGAAGAGTGGAATGCAAGAATTGGGCAGGGATATGATTTAGGTGTGAATAAAACTTTGAGTGATGAGACAGATTGGAAGTTAAATACTACCAATGGGTTTTTAGCACGGATTGGAATTGCCTATGATGGCAAACAAAGCACGAGGAGACGGGGCGGATTTTGGGCTTTGGGGTTGGAGATTAAAAGTGGAATTACAAGATGGACTGGCGACGGATTGGCGCTTTCGAATAGATCTGGCGAACGATTGGGATCTTTGCTGTATGGTTTGGATGAAATGAAGTATTCGGTAACCTCTGTTTATTTGGCGGTTAAGCTTTGATATTCATTTATTAGGATATAAAAAAAATCAATTATGGATAGAATGAAGAAAATCTGTGTTGTAATGGCAATTGGCTTTTCATCGATTGGCATGCAATATTCTAAGCTCAAGGCTGTAAATCTTGTTTACATCGATTCCAGTTGTTCTGATAAGACAGATTGTTTGAGATTCGGCGAAACAAGGCAACTCATAAAATTAATTGGTGATACTCTTAATAGCTCCTATTTTTATTATAGCAATGGCGAGGATTCTCGATTTGGTCATGGCAGCGAATATGTCAACAAAATTAAAGAACTGATATTATTGGATAAATCGGTAGAGCCAGATTTAAATATTGACCATCGAAAATTGCGCAGTGCATTCGATACGCTTGCAAATAAAATGACGACACCGCTTCATATTCATTATTTTTTGTCAGATAAAAAAATGGTAGAAATTCAGCAAAACAAAAGTCAATTCGTAAAATTGTTTCCCCGGGAAATCGCAGCGTTTTCTCACAATCAAATACCAGAGTTGAGCGTGACTCTGTACTTTAGCAATATTAAAAAATCGATAGACACTACCGAACTCCGGGAAGTTTTGAAATTTGGGGATTCACTGGACAAATGTCCTGCAGTTCGATATCGATTCGTGGAAGTTGAAATGTGAAAATCCCAACCATATCATGCATTTATTTTTATTCATTTTGCCTTGGACCAGCAGTGGTTTTATGCAGGAGATACAAAAATCGGAAATTAGTTTGATTGCCTTTTGCAAAGCCGAGTAATGTGAAGGGGCAATTTTTGAACTCAGGATTGGCACTATCGTGAACCTGAGATGTCGATATTTGAAAGGCCTGAATTCACATTTGACTTAAGAGTTCAGACGTTCTTGTAAACACCCTTTGAGTTCAATTTCTTTGACTTCTGAACGAATTCTTACCCAAGAATTTGGATATTTAGAAATTTCGATTACCTTTCGTGCTGTAAAACGTTCTTTCCTTATTAAAATCCTTAACCACACCGACCTCCGCGTTCGAAATCTCATGTAGTCACAGAAGAGAATTATTGAGCGATATAAAGCACGAGCGGAGAACCTCCAGAGGTCTGTACATCCAACCAACTTTTTTTAACCCCTTTAAAAAATTTACTCCAATGGTTACCGTACAACTCAAAATCGTAGAAGAGGGCCTCAAACACCCTATTGCTGAAATGGTTTCTACCATCACCAAAAATCTGTTTGAAGACGATATCCTTGTAAAAGACGATGCCGATCTTGAACTCAAAGTCAAATTTCTGCAAGACAACGACCAGGATCTTATTCTGGTAAAACTCCGCGACACCCGCACCAAACACAAATTAGGCGAAAAAATTATACACTACCTTGAACATAGCTGGATAGAAGATACTGCAGCCGAAGCCCATGCATTGGTAAGTAGCACAGTAGTTACGTCTTGAAATTCAGTTAAATACATAGGAAAGAACCACCCGAAAACCCGGTCCGAAAGGCCGGGTTTTTTCATGTACCAGAAATGAAACCCGGGATGGCAGAATTGCGTTAAAAGGGGGTGATAATGTCAGTAATTCAAAACATACAACTTTGATTTCTAATCAATCGCACTTTTGTAAATGACACCCGACACCCTGAAATTTTACTTCGACCATTGGACGAGTCTGAGATCCTGCTTTGCTTACCGCGGGCCGTTTATGGACAAATACACCAATGCCATCCTCGATATTTCGGAACAAACCAGGGATCACCAGCCACATATCAGCCGAAAATTGTCTTTTATGCTGGTGGAGTGCTTTCAAAATGTACTTAAACACTCCGAATCTTTTTCGAAGGAGGACATATCCGCGCATGATGATGGCATGTTTACCTTCAAACACACCGAAGACAGTTTTGTAATCAATTCCATCAATATACTGCGCAATGAGGATGTGCCCCGTTTGGTTGGACTTATCGAAAAAGTGAATGAACTGGATGAAAAAGAACTCAAAAAATACTACCTCGAGCACCTTGAGAATAATCAATTGAGTGAAAAGGGAGGAGCTGGACTTGGCTTGATTGAATTGGCTCGCAAATCGGGACAGAAAATCAAATTCAAAATTGAACCACTTGACGACAACTATTCACAGTTTCATCAGCAGATTTCTTTTCTGCATAGCAACAAGGAAAATAGTCAACCCGGGGATTTTATAACGGTCTCTCAGGAATACTACAACATGATAAAGCGGGATCAGATTTTCCTGCATTATAAAGGCGACTTTACACAGAAATCTGTACTTCCAATGCTCGATATGGCCGCACTTGCGAGCAATTTGTATTTCACAGACAAACGAAAAACACAACGTGCAAAACATGTTTTGATCGAAATTATTCAGAACATGTCGCGCATGAATAATAAGGACCTACCTGAAACGCAAAACGCTACAATCTTGCTTGGTAGGGACGAGGATCATTTATTTGTATCATCAGGGAATATCGTTTCGATTTCGGAAAAGGTATTGCTTGAAGAAAAACTAAAATACTTGTTGTCGCTGGAAGAAGAAGAACTTGCAGCGCTGCACCGAACTACAATACACGCCAGCCTGCGTTTTGAAAACAAAGAACGCACAGGACTTGGTTTGATCGAAGTGGTGAAAGGTAGCTCCAACAATGTACAATTTCAATTTTACCCTATTGCGCACAATCAGTTTTTATTTGTGTTGTGCATGAAATTTTAAACAAGCGGCTAAACAAGCCTATGAGTGTTGAAGAACTATATATAGCAGCAACTGATGAAACCCCGGAAGTATGCCTTTCCAGGCTGAAAAACCGGAGTTATATCAGTGGTCGTTCTTTGCCCGAAAATGCTTTTGAGTTTTATAGTCCGTTGATAAACTGGGTCAACAATCATTCACCCAAAATAGATAGTGTATTCGAGATTGAGTTTAAGTTCGATTATTTCAATTCATCATCGGGGCGATATCTTTTCGAAATGCTCACGCAGCTGGAAAAAAATCCAAAAAAGACATTCATTAAAATTCACTGGATAGTCGAAGATGGTGATGACCTGATGCTGGAAAAAGGCATGGAGTTAAAAAGTCTTTTGGATCTCAATTTCGAGATTATGGTGATTTAGTCTTTTGGAGAATTCCGTTTTAAAGGTTTAAGAGTGGAGATTGCTGCGCAATTTTGGTTGTGGGATTGCTCCGCAATTTTTTTGTAACCTCAGAGTTCGCAGAGGAGAAACCCGCAGAGGACGCAGAGGGTTGTGTGATGCGGGTTAAGTTTTTTTGAGAACGCAGAGAATCGCGCTGCGATTTGGTTGCGGGATTGCTGCGCAACTTTTTTTGTAACCGCGGAGCGCGCAGAGGATAAACGCGCAGAGGACGCAGAGGGTTGTGTGATGCAGGTTATGTTTTTTTGAGAATGCAGAGAATCGCGCTGCGATTTCGAAGACGGAATTAAATAATCATTTTGTTCAGTGTAATTTTTTCAACGAAGACGTCTGATCCGCCTCTCCAATTGGAGAGGCAGCTGCCTTCCAGAAGTTAATAGAAGTAAATTGCTTTCAATTATTCGAACTTAATTGGACTAAGCGATTAGGCAGCGGTGAGGCGGGGGCGGGGGATGCTTTGATGCACATTACAACCTTATTCCAATCAACATCATGTCATCTGTCTGGGGTTGTTTCATTCTCCAGTTGCTGATGTATTTTTCGCATTCCACATTGGCCTTGTTGAGACTCTGAGAAGAGATGGATTGAATAAATGAGCGGAATCGGACTTTATTCAGTTTTTTGTTATCGGGACCGCCAATTTGATCATAGAAGCCATCGGAGTACATTATAAGTGTTTCTTTTTCTGAATAGAAAATCTCTTGTGTTTCAAAGAGCGGCGCACGATTCAATTGTGCATACTTCGCATAATTGCCTCCAATACCCAATGGTCCGCCTTTGTATTCTTTGATCTCGTCGTTACCAACTATTAATATGGAGTTTCCGGCACCGGCATATTGTATTTTTTGATTGATGCGATCAATTACACACAAGCTCATTTCCAATCCATCCTGGGCGTTGTCTTCGCTTTTTTCCTGTTGCAATGCCTCCATAATTTCCTGATGCATCATGTTGAGTATGCGGCCGGGATCGCGTTCATTCAATTCATTCAATACCCTGTTTAATTTGGTATTTGCGATGAGCGACATGAATGCACCGGGTACTCCATGTCCTGTACAATCTATGGCTGCAACATAAATTTTTCCATCGATCTGATGAAATGCATAGAAGTCACCAGAAATAATGTCTTTGGGCTTGAAATAAATAAAAGACTCTTTGAAAAGATTACTGAATTCGCGTTCTTTTGGGAGTGTAGACTGCTGAATTTTTTTTGCGTAGGTTATAGATGAAATAATTTTTTGGCGTTGCAGGCTGATTTGCGAATTCTGAAATTTAAGTACACGGTTGAGTTTTCGGTTGCGCTTTAGGAAATAAAGCACAACAATAAATCCACCGAGTATTGTGCAGGCAATGAAGAATATCGAGCTAATCCAGATTTTGTTTTCGGCAAGAACATTTCCCTGTTCCTGAATTTCTCGTTGCATGCGATCTGTTTCGTATTTTTCTTTTACTTCTAAAAGAATGTTCATCTGGTTTTCTTTATCCAGACTGTCTTTGAGCTGATTGAATTTAACCTGATACTCGAAGGCTTCGCGAAATCGGCCTTGTTTGTAGCGAATATCGGCTTTTACTGGCCAGAAACTCACATTTGACTCATACGCGCCAAGTTCTTTGATAAGATCTTCGGCAACTTGCAATTGAATATCGGCTTCTTCATATCGCCCCGTTTTTCCAAGAATGTCGGCCAGAGTGATGGTAGAACTTATGCGATGATACGTTTCGTTTTTGAGCAATTGATCGTTCACCGCCATGCGGGCGTAGTGCAAGGCCGAGTCCAATTGATTGGATTCAATAAATAGTTGAGCGTAAACCGGAGCCGGGTGAATCATCTCCGGGTGCAATTTGCGCAGCGCCATGAGTTCGCTGGCATGAAACCTGGCGCTATCCAGTTGTTTGTCTGTAATTTCGTTGATAGCAATATTATACAAGGCAAATGAAGCCACATCCCAGGTTTCAATGGACTTATTGATCGAGTAGGAGAGTTTGTATTTTTCGATTGAATTCTTGATTTCACCCAATTCTGTGTAAATCACCCCCAGATTGTTGAGCATTTTGGCCTCACCCTGCTTGTTGTTTGCCGAATGGTAGAGTTCATAAGCCTCATTGAAATTCTCCAAAGCACTCATCAAGGCAGATTTGTTGATCATACAGACTCCCACGGAGTTGTAAGATTGGGCCAGCAGATTGACGTCACCACATTTTCTTGCAAATTCGCCTGAAATCCTGGCATAGCGTATGCTGGAATCGAGATCAAATGAATAATAAATATAGCTGATGTCGTCTGCAAGTCTTCCTTTGGTGCTGTCTGCCATTGCCACAGAAAGTGCGGTTTTCAGGCTGTCGATGCGCTTTTCGTAATTATTTGAAAATGATCTGCTTGACAGAGTTAGTGTCAAAACTACGAGAAGAAGAGTGGGTATATTGGAATTAAATTGCACGCAATAAGGGCTGAAATAGGCCTTGTACGCATGTGGTTATGAAAGGTTTTTGGTGTTTTTTCGAATTTGAGTTGTAAAAATGCAATACCTGAGTATATTTGCGGCCCAATTTTAAGAAACGAAATGGCAAATCATAAGTCATCTATCAAGCGAATTCGCACCAATGGTGCAAAAAGACTGCGTAATAAGTATTACCACAAAACAACCCGTAATGCTGTTCGCAAATTGCGCTCGCTTACCAGCAAAAAGGAAGCTTCTGATTTGTTGCCAAAAGTGACTGCAATGCTCGATAAGCTTGCCAAGACGAACGTTATCCATGATAATAAGGCTGCAAATTTGAAAAGCAGATTGCAGTTGTTCGTGAACAAATTGAAATAATACTTTCAGCTATATTTTTGAAGGCCTTCGTTGAAGGCCTTCTTTTTTTATAAAAACTTTGTAGTTTTCGTTCGGATTTGAAATCATTTAACTGGTAATCAGATTTATAGCACTCCATAAATACTGATGTTTGCCAGAGATGAATCATATTCAGCAAATTAAATAGCTTTACCATGCACTCTCTCAAAGGCATTAAAACATGGAACGCCGACGATCGTCCACGCGAAAAACTGGTTTCCCGGGGCGCACAGTCATTATCTGACGCCGAATTGATGGCCATTCTGCTGGGATCCGGTTCACGCAATGAGTCAGCAGTAGAACTTTCAAGGCGAATATTGCAATCTGCAGGCAATGACCTCGTTTCGCTTGGCAATATGGGGCTTAGCGAACTGCAGAAATTTAAAGGCATGGGAGAAGCCAAGTCTGTAACCGTGATGGCAGCGCTCGAGTTATCGAAGAGAAGGAGATCAACCGAAGCGCGCCAATTGGCTAAAACGGTAACACCTGCAATGGCGTATGAAATTTTCCTCCAACACCTGGATGGTTTAAAACACGAAGAATTCTGGATGATGGGACTCAACCGAAAATTGCACCTTATTGGACTTCGCAAAATCAGCGAAGGCGGATTGGCTTCAACAGTGGTGGATGTAAAGAAAATTTTTAGACTTGCTCTGGAGATGAATAGTGGGTCCATCATAGTAGGCCACAATCATCCCAGCGGTAGCGCTTTGCCAAGCAGAGAAGATGATGGAGTAACAAAAAAAATTAAAGACGCCGGAAAACTCTTGGATTGTCATCTTTGCGATCATATTATTGTTACAGATACCAACTATTTCAGTTATTCAGATTCGGGGTCACTCGAGATTCTATGATAAAGCTAGTAACCATCCTCGGAGCCCGACCACAGTTTATAAAAGCGGTGGCCGTTTCGGCTGCTATCCGCAAGAATTATAGCCATGTCATTTCTGAATTAATACTGCATACCGGTCAGCACTACGATGAGAATATGTCGGATATTTTCTTTGAAGAGCTTGGTTTACCCCGACCGCATTTTCAATTAAATGCAGCATCATCCAACAAATCACTTCAGGTTGGCGAAATGATTGATGGCATAAACGCTATCCTGAAAGATGAATTGCCTGATTTGGTTTTGGTGTATGGCGATACGACAAGCACTTTGGCCGGTGCTTTGGCGGCTTCGGGACTCAAAATTCCACTCGTTCATATCGAAGCCGGTTTGCGATCCTTTAATAAATCGATGCCAGAGGAGTTGAACCGAATTGTGTGCGATCAACTTTCAACGATGTTGTTTACTCCTACACAGCAGGCCATTCAGAATCTGGCGCATGAAGGCATGCGATACAATGCCGAAAATCCGGTTTCCCTGAGCAATCCAGGCATCTTTGAATGTGGCGATGTAATGTTGGATGTTGCGCGGATATTTAAAGAAAGAATTACAGCCATGAGCTGGAAGGATGTTGGATTAATACAACCGACTAAAAAGTGGATATTGTGCACCCTTCATCGGGAACAGAACACCAGCAATAGAGATAATTTGCGGAGCATTGTGCAATCCATTTTAACCTTGCCCGGGACACAGGATTGTGAAATAGTGTGGCCATTGCATCCACGCACTAAAAAGTTGTTGGAGTCTGCTGGCGAGACCGATTTATTGACTCAGCTATGGTCTCATCCCGCGATTCATTTGTGCGAACCCCTTTCGTATTTACAAACACAATTTTTGTTGCACCATTGCGGTGTCGTATTAACAGATAGTGGAGGACTCCAAAAAGAGGCTTTCTTCGCAGGTAAACCTTCAGTAATAATGCGCAATGAAACGGAATGGGTTGAATTGCTTGATGGGCATTATACAATCCTGTGCGATTGCGATCAAGTGAGAATGACAAAGGCAGTTACCAGACAATGGAATAAAGATTTAGACAATTCACCCTCTTTTTATGGAAATGGGAATGCGGCTGCATCAATATTAAATACTATTGTGTCCCTTTTCGATATATGATCGTTTTTACTTCCAATCCTACAGCCCGATTTAAATATGCCTGCGAACAGGTATTTCGCGATTTGGAAGGTGATTGGAGGATAACATCTGACCTGGATGCATTCAAGAAGTATGACGGCCCAAAAATTTCCTATGGATTATTAATTGAAAATTCAACCGATGTCTGTTATGTTGAATCTACGTCAGGCATTTGGGAAAATCAGATTCAGATAGATAAACCTGTGGTGTCCAGGGTTAATAGTTCTGTTGTTCTTTTCGCAAATAACTCTGATATCGGTTTTGATTTATTTGCAGCTGGTTTTTTTATGTTGGCCCGATGGGAGGAATACCTGCCATTTGAGAGCGATGATATGCATCGTTTCAATGCGGGAAATTCAATTTTTGCAAAAGAAAAAGCGTATCACAAACCCTGGGTCGATATCTGGATCAGGGAATTTGAAAATCATTTAAAAAATAAATGGCCTGAATTAAGATTTCATGCGCGTAAGTATCGCTTTATATCTACTATGGATATTGATAGCGCCTATGCATATCGTCACAAGGGCGCCTATCGGTCTTTGGGCGGCATGGCACAGGACCTCGCGCGCTTTGATTTCGGTAATCTGGTCAAGAGATTCGACGCACTCTTAGGAGGCAAGGACAGCTATGACACCTACGAATACATTGAAAAAAAATTGAGGCGCCATAAGTGCGAGCATATTTATTTTTTCCTTTTAGCAGATTTCGGTCCACATGATAAAAATCTGCCTCACACGAGCGAGGGATTGTGCAAATTGATACGGAGAATGGCTGTGCACTATAAAGTAGGAATACATCCCGGAGTTGGCAGCCACCAGCATATCTCTGTCTTGAGAAAAGAGATTGGGAGATTAAAATTCATTTTGCAAAACGAAGTACGCAACAGCCGCCAGCATTACCTCAAATTCCATTTTCCTGAAACGTATAGTAGATTAATCGAATGCGAAATTTTGGATGAATACAGCATGGGATTTGCCGATGACATTGGTTTTCGGGCGGGTACAAGCAGATCGTTTTATTGGTTTGATTTGGAAAAGAATCTGACTACTGCACTCTGCGTGCATCCTTTTGCTGTGATGGAAACTTCGTTGAATAAATACCTAAGACTTTCTGCTGAAGAAGCGATTCAAATGATACATACAATAAATGATGAAGTGCGAGATGTGCAGGGAGAATTTATTGCTCTTTGGCACAATGAAACGCTTTCTGAAACCAAAGAATGGAAGGGGTGGAGAAAAGTCTGGGAAGCGCTATTGGAAAAGGCCTTCTGATAATTCTACGCTTCGAAGGCGAGGAGTTGGACTGTTTTTCCGTCGAATACTCCATATCGGTTGTCGCTCAACCATTGTCCAAGGTTAATGTACTTCGAATTTTCGTTCAATGGAATTTCCATAGCGAGATGGCGATGCCCAAAAATGAAATAATCGGTATGTTCTTTTTGTAATTCCTCTTTGCAATAAATAATCAACCATTCATTTTCTTCTCCCAGAAATATGCGGTCTTTGTCTCCGGTAGTCGATCTGCTATAACCCGACATGGAATTGGCGAGCCAGATGCCGAAATTGGGATGAAGCCTTGCGAATAACCATTGACACACTTTATTAGCAAATACTTTTTTGATGAATTTGTAGCCATGGTCGCCCGGACCTAAACCATCGCCATGCCCTATGAGAAATGTTTTGTGATTCCATTCTCTTTTGACAGGAGCTCGGTAAACCTCTACTCCGCATTCTTTTGGCAAGTAATCGAAAATCCACATATCGTGGTTGCCAGTAAAGACATGGACCGGAATTCCACTATCGGTGATTTCGGATATTTTTCCAAGCAAACGGGTATATCCCTTGGGAACTGCACGTTTGTATTCAAACCAAAAATCAAATATGTCACCAACCAGAAAGATTTCCGCTGCATCGTGGCGAATCATTTCGAGCCAACGAACAATTTTCTTTTCACGCTCCAGACTTATCTCATAGGTTGGTACACCCAAATGAAAATCGGATGCGAAATATATTTTTTTGTTCTGATCGAGAATCACAGGTCGAAATTACGGGCCATTTCAAGTGGATTGCACAATTTCAGATTTAATTCAAACAATATTGTTTGTCCGAAGTTTAAATTTCTTCCTTTCACTTCATCAGCAATATTCGTTGAATACACCAAAGGCAAGTATACCTGAAAAACGGATCGGATAAGCGGAATGCTCACTCCGGCATTCCATGCATTACTCCATTCTTTGTCGTTATTCGGCAAAGGTTCGTTGAGATTCACTTTGTTTTTCATCAGCGCACATCCTGCATAAACTCCTATTGGAAATTTCACCGGTAAATCAAATTCCGTGTTGAATGTGAGTAACATCAAATTGGCACCCATGGATGTAGGGGCCGCCAAACCACCTTGTGATCTGTGAATTTGTTGTGAAAGGATGCCGTCATTTTCGCTGCGGCCAAGGAATAGCGCATCATAAACATAGTCCTGAGAAACAAATGCGGAGGTAGAGGTAACACCAACAGCGGGTCCGGTGCGTTGACCAGAAGTATACATGGTAAATCCATTGGATTGTCCAAAATACAATCGGTTGCGGATTTTCTTTTTGCCCTTGCCGCGATACACATAATCATAGTTGACGGCATGTTGTTGCATAAGTCCGAAGTCGGTGTATTCGCCTGCTTCTACAGTTGATTGAATGCGCAATTCTGACCGAAGCATCTTCTTTCGAACATTAGCCGATAGTCGGAAATGATGTATGTCGCCATCCTTCCCGTATTTGGCATCGGGATTGGATTCGAATGACTCATAATTTCCAATTGGTTGTGATTGTTCATTTTTCAGTCTTCCACCTAACATAAACCACTCGGCGCGCAACTCTCCGCTCCAATCTTTTTTGTACCTGTTCGGAAATAATTTAATCCTAAGATATGGCGATAACAAGCGATACGTATATACCGTAAGAGAATCACCTTCACCAGTTGTTTCATAAGAAAATCGCTGTCCACGCAATCCAAATCCAATTCGGCCATTGAACGTTTCCATCTTACCAAAGCCAACAACATTTTTAGTTGCCAGACTGAACATAGGGCTAAGATTCCAATTGAAATTTCTTGCTGGTATAACCTGATTGTGAAGATTGATGCCCAGCAACCATTTGTTGTAGTTGTTCCATCCAACAAGAGGCGTCCAAAAAACCTGAGAATGATTGGGGTCGTCTATACTGGTAAGGAATGAAAGTTTGTAAGGTTCAGCTCTTCTAAACATTCCTTTGGTGCGGATGGTATTGTTGTTCTTGTCGTATTCCGGAATTCCTTCCACGTTGTTGAGTTTAATGACATCGCCTCGTTGCGCCTTGATCGAGTATTTTTTCCATTCGCCGGGCATTTGAGGGCCGTTATAATCGTCCTTATCACTTCCATCATACCAGGTGCGGGAGACGGTTTTTCCTTCCCGAACAACATCCACTGCAAATGGTGAAGCAATATCCCCTTTGTTGTACACAGTCAGCTCATAGGCATCTCCTTTCTTGTGAATCTTGGTGGCCTTCACATCAATTTTACCTTTTGTATTGATCAAAGTATCGAAGAACCAATCAAGATTTTTACCTGAAACTTCTTCGAAAACCTGCTCAATATCGGCTGGTTGTGGATGTTTGAATTTCCACTTTTCGTAATATGCCGCCATGCATTTATTGAATACATCTTCACCCAAAAAATTCATCAGATAGTTGAAAGCAATAGCCGTCTTTTTATAAACGATAGTGCCATAATTCATGGAAGAAAAATAATCTGATGGCATTTGAATGGGCTGATCCTTATTGCCACGAACACTCAGCAAATAGAGCAATTCTTCGGACATGTATTGATACGAATAATTGGAAAGACCCAGGGCTTTTCCAGCATCTATTCCTCCAATTTGGATATTTCCCAATCCCACAAGCGAATCATTCGTTGCGAGCATCGTGCGGGTTTCAAAGAATGAGTTGATTCCTTCGTCCATCCATGCATTGTCGCGTTCATTGCTTCCTAAGATTCCATAAAACCAATTGTGACCAACTTCATGGATAATCACTGTAGCCAGTTGTTGTTCGGACCCACTGCTTCCAATTACAGTTACATTGGGATATTCCATTCCACCGCCTGCACTGATGGTACCATCTACGGCAGTGCATTGATTGTAGGGATAATCACCTGTCCAGAGAGAGTAATAATAGATACCATCGTTGATTGATTTTATTCCGGATTTATCCCAGGTCTCTGCGTTTCCCGGAGTAAATAGCGCCCAGGTGGTTACCTTGCGTTTGGAGTGAGGCAATTCGATGTCTCCTTTGCGCACAATCCATCTTTTATCTGCAAACCAACCGAAGTCGTGCACATTGTTTTGAACGAAATGAAGTGTTTTTGTTTTTTGGGAAGAAACGGGGAATTTGTCGAGGCCATCATTATCTGCCTTTTGTGTTTTGTTAGTTGCCAATGGCAGAGGTTTAACCGAGAGTTCATTCATCCAATTGACTTCGCTTTCTGTTTGGAGATCTCCGGTAGCACCCACAATGTAATTTTCGGGCAAGGTTATTTTCACATCGTAGCTACCGTATTCAGAATAAAATTCTCCCTGAGTTAGATAGGGCATTTCGTGCCAGCCATCCTTGTCATAAACAGCGGGTTTTACATACCACTGGGTGATCTGGTAACTCTCGCCAATATGACCTAGCCTGGAAATACTGCCACTTGGAAGTTTGACACGAAAAGGAGTAGAAACGGTTATGCTTTTACCCGGAAAAAGTGGTTCATCCAGAAATAGAATCGCAATGTCCTCGTAATTTTCGAAGTATTGCCAATCAGCTTTTTGATTGTTGATCTTAAAATCGAGACTATCTATATAACCGCGGTCTTTTTGAGGTGCCCACAACATAAAATAATCGCCGTCTCGAAATTTCTGTTTGGCCATAGCTGTTTTTGAATTCTTATAGGCATTGGGCCACAGGTGAAGCAGAATTTCATTTAGCGTATCCGGACTGTTGTTGATGTATTCGAATTGTTCAAAGCCATTGAGAAAATGGTTTTTATCATAAAGAGAAACTTCAATCTGGTACTTTACTTCCTGCTGGAAATAGTCCATTTGCGACTTACCAATATTGAAAGTGAGCAGGCTGATTGCAAGTAAGCAATATCTCATAAAAAGGAATTTTGGTATGCAAATGACGCACAGAATCAGGTTTAAGTTACAAGTAATTTGGAGTTCCTTTTGTGAACGAAAAAGGACTTTGAAGATGGTTGGTAGTTGCGCAGGTTGCTGTGCGGTCATGTTATTCAAAAAAAAAGGACGTCCTTTCGAACGCCCTTCTTTTCAACTGTTACAAAAATGGACCACTAGTGTCCATAAATCTTTTGGAGTTGCGCCTCCAATGCAGGACCCCGCAGGTCGCTGCCAATAATTTTTCCGTCTTTGTCTATGAGAAAGGCTTTTGGTATACCCTCTACGCCATACGTTTTTGCA
>JBJXFC010000258.1:0-6280 GCA_046153915.1 Flavobacteriales bacterium | reverse complement strand
TTTTTATTGATGTCGCCGCAAAGTACCGGCGACTGATAGACGCGCTGGGAGTCGGGCACATGGCTATTGCGCAATTGATATTGACTTTTGAAGTCTCCGCATTTATCAATATTTAAACTGAGGTATTCCCGGTTTTCGAAATTTACATCTTTGTAATAGTGCACCAGGGTAGTCGCTTTTGTAATTCGCTCCAACAATGGGGGTGCTTCGGGAATAAGCGAAGAACTGACCTGTATTGGAAAGTTATCGATTGAAGAGGGAGGTGTAAAATGAGATGGGGCCTCATTCAGATCATCGCTGAAAAGCCAGATTTCATTTAGTTTGAAACCACGACCATCCGTTTGCGAATTGTCTGGAGGAAATCTTGCCATGCAGACATTGGTGTTGGCTCCAGCGAATTCAAGAACCGGACGCGCTGGTTTTCTTTTCTTTTCCTTAGGGTTAATATCGGGTCTATCCTTCCCCGTATAGGAGTCAGAAATGGTGTGTGTGTTGAGCTCCCAAATCCCTTCCGGGTTTCTTTTGAAACGCTGGAAAACATTGACAGTATCTGAATGTATAACACGCATAGCATAGTCGTGATTGGGTCCAATTAATTCCGCCATCTCGTATTCATCTTCATGCAGAAAGGGATTGTTGGCTAGAATATCATAGTGTTGTATTAATTTTTTTTTCCAATTATAATCAGAATCGGTACCGGCGAGCCAGGCCAATTCGTTTCCCTCCGGGTTATACCCCAATAGAAAGTCAAGGATTTCGTTTGGTGTGTAGGATAAGGTTACAAATTTTTGAAAAGCCTGATGGTACTTTTGAAATGAAAATTGTCTGTAATCCACAAGTTCAAATTCGCGGTTTAAAAATCCATGGTAATTGTTAATGACTGCCGAAGTATCAAGACCGAAGTCGTGCCAATTCGAATTCCATTTGGCGTTGATGCGTTTTTTTTCAATTTCAGTTAATGGTTGGCTTGGCTCATCTTTTCCGTGCGGTAGACCTGCAATGCTATCGATTTCTGATGGTTTAATTAATACAAGAGATTCTAAAAAGGTGTACAAACATTTTAATCTTTTGGGTGTGAATTCTGATGTCATCGCTATTCTGGCTTCTACACCTTCCAGTGGGGTGGAAATAAATAGATAGGGCGTTGGTTTAGAAGTTGTGTTAAAGGAGAATGCCTGCCAAATACCGCGGTCATATTTCTTTACACGGTTACCGAACCGTTTGGCATTCCATTCTTCAAAAACAGACGTTTTACTTACGGATGGCAACCCGAATTTTCTTATGGCGTGGGCCGTTTCAGGATATTTCATGCCGCCTTCACCGAGCACATACTCAAGAAATGGACGGTTGTAAGTTAGTTTGAGCTCAAAAATTAATCCGGATGCCGGGTGCATGATGGTTACATCGTCTGCACTGGAGGAAGTAATAGACAAGTGGGTGAGATCATCGGGCGTAACGACCCAATTCTTGACGCTTAGATCGGCGCGGTAGCAGGGTGGAAAATAGTAGGTGCGTTTTGCAACGGGTGGCGATGCCCAGCCTTGTTGAGATATAAAAACTAAAAGACCAATACAAATAAATCGAAGTAGAACAGAATGATTCATTTATGCAAGATAATTAAGATCAGGAAAACAAGGGCCAAAATTGAATAAGTGACTGACAGATTTGCAGGGGAGTTGGATCGCAATAGAAATTCGACTGCATAATCCCGGTTGAAAGCCAACTCACGGATCAATCTCCTTGATTTCCCCTTCCTGCATAATCATAATTTTCTGTCTGAGTTTGCGCTTTTTCGCCACGGTGATTTTCTTTTTGTTGCCTAAAGGCAACTCTTTTGTCATAATGGGATTTTAAAAAGGATTTTTTGGATGAGTGGGATTTTGATCTGGTTAATGGAAAGTGTCACGGAACCTGGCGGACAAGCTGATTTTGGAGACCTTATGCATCTCCTTTTGCAAAATCTATATCCCAGAAATCTAAAAAATCCCTAAGTAATCCCAGTTAAATGAAACGCAATCCCACTCGGATTTGGATGAGTGATTTTCTTTTTGTTGCCTAAAGGCAACTCTTTGAGTATTCTGGGATTTTAAAAAGGATTTTTTGGATGAGTGGGATTTTGATTAGGTTTATGGAAGCAGACTAAGGAAACGACTTAATAATCGAGAGGGTATTCGCATCGCAGTTCCTTCTTCAGCTTGCTAATCCCAGAAATCCAAAAAATCACTTTGTAATCCCAGTTAAAAAGAATACACCCCACGCTTGGTTTGCGTCGCTATTCTTAAGCAACACTATTTGTGGAATCCAGGTTAAGCCTTCACCAAAATCTTCTTCAAATCAAAGCCAATGTCCTTGCGGTAGTTTTTGCCGGAGTATTGGATGATCTCCGCGTTTTTCATTGATGTAGCAAGGGCATCATCGAGTTGATTGGCGAGTGTGGTGATGGCAAGTACGCGTCCGCCGTTGGTGACAACTTTGTCTTTTGACACTTTTGTGCCCGCATGGAAAAGCAGGCTGCCAGTGGTTTGTTCAAAACCCTTCATCTCCTTGCCCTTTTCGTAGCTTTCGGGATAACCCTTGGAAACAAGCATGACCGTGGTGGCAGTGCGCGGATCGGTTTCGACATGTTGCTCGCTAAGTGTGCCGTTGGAAACACCATCGAGAATGGAGAGCAGATCGCTTTTGATGCGCGGTATAACCACTTCCGTTTCGGGATCGCCCATGCGGCAATTGTATTCAATGACATAGGGCTCGTTGCCCACTTTCATGATTCCAAAGAAGATGAATCCTTTGTATTTCATTCCCTCGGCTTTGAGGCCTTTCATGGTGGGAATGATGACCTGCGTTTCGATTTTGTCGAGAAACTCGGGAGTTGCAAAAGGAACAGGACTTACAGCTCCCATCCCGCCCGTGTTGGGACCGGTATCGCCTTCGCCAATGCGTTTGTAGTCTTTGGCTTCTGGCAATACTTTGTAAGAAAGTCCATCGGTGATAATGAACGATGACATTTCGATGCCCTTGAGAAATTCTTCGATCACCACTTTGCTGCTGGCCTCACCAAATTGTCCTTCCAGCAGGGTTTTTAAGGCCGATTGTGCCTCTGCAAGATCGCTGATGATCAGTACACCCTTGCCGGCGGCCAATCCATCGGCTTTGAGCACATAAGGCGATTTCAGCGTTTTGAGGAATTCCTGGCCTTCTTTGAGGGTCTTTTTGGTGAAAGTGGCATACTTCGCTGTGGGAATCCCGTATTTCTGCATGAACTGCTTAGCGAAGTCCTTGCTGCCTTCGAGCTGTGCGCCTTGTTTGTCGGGCCCCACAATCCCAATTTTGCTTAGGTCTTTATCAGCACGGAAAAAGTCGGTGATACCCGCTACCAGTGGTGCTTCTGGACCAACAACTACGAGGTTTATTTTTTTCTCGAGAACGAATTTTTTGACCGCTTTGAAATCGAGAGGATCGATGTCTACGTTTTCGCCTACCTCTTTGGTTCCGGCATTGCCTGGCGCGATGTATAAGCCCGATAACAGCGAGCTTTCTGCAATTTTCCATGCCATTGCATGTTCCCTTCCCCCGGAGCCAAGTATCAAAACGTTCATCTGTGCGGTCGTTGTTTTCTGAGCTACAAAGTAAAGAAGGACTGAGGATGGAGGAGGGGTGGAGTTTTGAACATCCGTGGTATCGCGATGCACGATCCGTTAGAGAGGCGATGCATCGCGGCTCTAACGGCAGAATTGTGTAAAACGATTTCTCTGTGTTGATGCTTCTTTTTAGAAACGGTAAAGTAGATTTGTTGATTCGCACTTTTTATGCGAACAGCACACCTGGCCAACAGCCCTTTTCTCATACTTTTTGCTCAACAACCACACATATTATTCGCTGCGATTCGGGGTGGTTTCTCCGGATGAATTGCTGGATCTTGGAAAGGAGTTGGGCTACAACCGCCTGGTGCTTACCGATATCAACTGCACAGCGGGTGTACTGGAGTTTTTTCGTCAGGCGCCTAAACGCGAAATTGCTCCCTTTTGTGGAATCGATTTTCGCAATGGTGCAGATCAAAAGTTTGTGGCCATCACCAAAAACAATGCGGGTTTTCAGGAGCTAAACGAATTTCTTTCCGCTCATCTGCACGAAGAAAAATCGTTTGATCTGCGCGCACCACATTTCGACAACGCATTTGTGATTTATCCTTTTCAGGTTGTTGGAAGTGTTTCTTCCATCAAAGAACAAAAACGTGCGAAGAAGGAACGTGAACCCGAACAAGAATTTGCATTGCCGACTCCGAAAAATCTTTTACCACACGAATTCATTGGCATCTCTGTGCGAGATATTCCACGACTGCGCTTTTCGGAATGGAAAAATCACCGTGACAAGTTGGTGGTATTGAACACATCCACTTTTCGCTACAAACGCGACTTCAATGCACATCGTCTCCTGCGCGCTATCGACAACAACACGCTCTTAAGTAAATTGCCCAAGTCGGAGGAAGGACTGGAAACGGATGTGTTTATTTCCAAAGAAGAACTCATTCACCAATTTGCAGAGTTTCCGGAGTTGCTGGAGAATACCGAAAAGCTGCTCGACGCCTGCACAACTCATTTTGAATTTGGATCTGGCGAACACCAGAACCAGATGAATTACTCCGGCAATGCCCAAGAAGATGAAAAATTGCTGCACGAATTGTGTGCAAAGGGATTGCTCTACCGTTATCCAAACGCCGATGAACACGTGCGCAAGCGGTTGGAGAAGGAATTGCAAATAATCAAGGAAAAGGGATTTATTGCTTATTTCCTCATCAATTGGGATATTACCGCCTATGCCCGTAAGCGCGGATTTTTTTACGTGGGCCGGGGTAGTGGAGCCAATAGTGTAGTCGCATACCTGCTGCGTATTACCGATGTGGATCCCATCGAACTGGATTTGTATTTCGAGCGATTCATCAATTTGTTCCGTCAAAATCCTCCCGACTTCGATATCGATTTTTCGTGGCGCGAACGCGAAGAGATGACGGAGTATATTTTTTCACGATTCAAAAATGTGTCGCTGCTCGGAGCGTTTGTGACGTTTCAATATTCGGCTGTGGTGCGCGAATTGGGAAAAGTATTTGGTCTGCCTAAGGAAGACATCGATATGCTGAGTGATCGCAAATTCAAAGAAGCGGATCTTGATTCACTGCACAAACTTGTTTTGTATTATTCGCATTACATCCATGGCTTTCCCAATTACATCGGAATTCATGCAGCGGGAATATTAATTACCGAAAAACCCACGCATTTTTTTGGTGCCACGTTTATGCCGCCCAAAGGTTTTCCCACCGTGCAATTTGATATGCATCAGGCAGAAGATGTGGGCATCAACAAACTGGATATTCTCTCGCAGCGCGGACTCGCAAAAATCCGTGATGCCATGGATCTCATCGCTGTCAATCAACCCGAAAAAGCGAATTTCGATATCCACGATGTAAAACGTTTCAAAGACGATGATCGCTGCAATGAACTTTTGCGCACCGCCAATGCGATTGGTTGTTTTTATGTGGAATCGCCAGCCATGCGGATGTTGTTGCTCAAACTGCAAACGCACAATTACCTGGGGCTAGTGGCAGCGAGTTCTGTAATTCGTCCGGGTGTTTCTTCCAGCGGTATGATGCGGCAGTTTATTCTGCGTGAACGCATTCCTGAAAAAAGATTGGAGGCGCCCAAACCCCTGCTGGACCTGATGCCGGAGACTTACGGCGTAATGGTCTACCAGGAAGATGTGATCAAGGTAGCGCACTATTTCGCCGGACTTTCACTGGGTGAAGCAGATGTGTTGCGCCGAGGAATGAGCGGCAAATTTCGGGGAAGAGAAGAGTTTGAACACGCGCGCAAAAAATTTCACGATGGCGCCATTGAACGCGGACACGGTGAAACATTGACGAATGAAGTCTGGCGACAGGTGGAGAGTTTTGCGGGCTATGCATTTGCCAAAGGCCATAGCGCGAGTTATGCTGTTGAGAGTTATCAATGTTTGTTTTTGAAGGCTTATTTTCCTTTGGAATACATGACTGCTACCATCAACAATTTCGGCGGATTTTACAGAACCGAAATCTATGTGCACGAAGCCCGGATGAATGGCGCCATCATCGCTGCACCGTGTGTAAATACATCCGATTATTTGTCTACGATTCGCGGGAAAGAAATTACGCTCGGATTTCAACATATCAAAAGTCTGGAGCACAATGCTGTGGATGAAGTACTGAAGGCCAGAAGGGACGGGCTTTTCCTGTCATTGGATGATTTTCTCG
>JBJXFC010000382.1:0-14872 GCA_046153915.1 Flavobacteriales bacterium | reverse complement strand
TATATACTCTACGGGCCACTCTTGCAAGGCGCCACAACTGTGATGTTTGAAGGTGTGCCCACCTATCCTGATCCGGGAAGATTTTGGCAGGTGATAGACAAACACCATGTCACGATATTTTACACAGCGCCAACCGCAATTCGTTCTTTGATGGCAAGCGGAGTAGATCATGTGCTGGCCTACAGTCTGCATACTTTGCGTGTATTGGGCTCTGTTGGTGAGCCCATCAACGAAGAAGCCTGGCATTGGTATCACACACACGTTGGCAAAGGACGTTGTCCTGTAATTGATACATGGTGGCAAACAGAAACCGGCGGTATTATGATCAGCGCGCTTGCAGGAATTTCCGAATTAAAACCAGCTCATGCAGGACATCCATTGCCGGGTGTTCAGGCCATTCTTGTAGATGCAGAAGGAAAAGAAATTGAAGGCAATGGAGTGGAGGGATATCTCTGTATCAAATTTCCCTGGCCATCGATGATTCGCACCACGTATGGAGATCATGAGCGCTGCAGGGTCAATTATTTCTCCACCTATAAAGGATTGTATTTTACCGGGGATGGCGCACGTCGCGAAGAGAATGGCATGTACCGTATCATCGGTCGGGTAGATGATGTGATCAATGTAAGTGGGCATCGATTTGGCACTGCCGAAATTGAAAACGCCATCAATCAGAATAAAAAAGTAGTTGAGAGTGCTGTTGTTGGATTTCCACATGATATCAAAGGTCAGGGCATTTATGCGTATGTAATTCTGCACACGGGTGAAGCGGCTAACAATCACACACGCGATGAAATCATAGAATCCGTTGTAGAACACATTGGTCGAATAGCAAAACCCGACAAAATTCAATTTGTAAGCGGATTGCCCAAAACACGTTCCGGAAAAATCATGCGCAGGATTTTGCGCAAGGTGGCGGAGGGAGAATTATCGTCATTGGGCGATACATCCACGTTGTTGGATCCATTGGTTGTGGATGAAATCACGGCAGGCCGTATCGCGTAGAGACGCGATCCCTAGCGTCGCGATGCATCGCGTCTGTGCGCGGAATAATAAATCCGCAATAGGCCCCAATGCCTATCTTCCGGAAATGAAATATTCATTTTTGATCTTTATTAATGCCATCATGGTATTGAGCGCATATTCACAATCACCACCAATAGTGCAAGGAACAGGCATAGTTGGTTTTGCAGAATCTGATTCTGTTTTGATCTCGCGCAATGCGACCGATTCTTTTACCTACTCCGCGATTTATGTTCATTCGAGATGGCCCGAAATGAGCGGTAAATTGATTTGGGGTTTATATGTTGTGCCATGCCTCGCAGATTCTGCTGGGTGGTATAAAATTGTATTTACAGAATACCAATTTTCTCCCGAAGGGGAATATCTGTCTATGCCACCTTATGTTGCATACGTGAGACATTCGAAATGGGTAGAGTATCAATCCTGGGATGCGTATATCACCAATAAATTTATCTACGCAATAGACAGTGACGTGACGTATTTCTCTCAACCCAATGAATCTTCTCCTTTTGTCTGTGCTCAACACGATTGTGTTACAAGCACGGCTGCATTGGGAGAATGGCTTCAGGTCACAACCATTCCCGACAATGATTGCTCTCAATTTGGATCACATTGCCTGCAACAAACATGGTTCAAATGGTATGATGTTGGAGGAAATTTAAAGGTTAAACTGGTGCCGTTTTATTGAATGAAATAGAATAATTTATACGCGTGTGTTCGGATTTTATTTATTTTGGCATACATTTTGAAAAATGGGCCGGCGTTGTTGCAAATTTGCAAATCAACATGACTACATACATATTCTAAATCGCCCTAAAATTTACAAAAATGAAAAGTCTATTCTTGATTCCGGTTCTCTTTTTATTCTCGCTTGCAATTCACTCACAAAGCGATTACACCTTAACCATTACCTACAACGGAAAAGCTGTTTGCAACTACGATGTGACCTTAAAGCAAGGCGGTGTGGAAGTGGGAAAGGGCACAACCAGCAGTGAAGGCGATGTGGTGTTTTCTCAAATCATCCTGCTGGCACCTAATGTAGATGTGCATGCCAAAAAAGTGGGCGGTGGTGCCGACATGCATTTTGAAGTGAGTGGATATGTTGTATTTGGTGAGGACAATACCTACGAGCTCAAAATGGAAGAAATTCTAAAGGAAATCACAGAAGGCTCTGGAATGCCCGAATCGATGTTTGCGGATTCGTGGGGATTAAACCAGCTCAACTGTCAATGATAAATTAATCGTATTCTTATTCGATGGCATGTGCCAGGTGCTAAAACCACATAGACTTTGGTTGTTTTAGCATTTGATCAATTTCAATTGGAGAACGTTTTTATTGCTTCTCACCTGCACAATATAGGTGCCAATTGGGAGCATTGAAATATCAAACCTGTGGACTGAAGATGAGTTGTTCTCTTCGATAACAAGTTGTCCGGTGACGTCAAAGATTTTGATAGTGCAATTCTCACTACCTTCATTCGCTTTCACATACAAATGATCGTGTGCAGGGTTGGGGAATACCTGTGGAATGTCCGGCAGTTGGATGGTTTCTGCAATGTCTGTTATAAATGTGGAATCCATCCATATTGTCTCATCGCCTTCTTCAAAATAAGACCATAGTACATAAGTCATCAGCATTTCACTTTCTGTTGTGCTTCCTCCATACACATGTTGCGGCGGATCATTGGGGTTGTCTTCATTATTTGCGGTATTGTCGTAAGTGGCAATAGCTTTTAACCTCGATCCGGATGGTATATACTGTGGATTGATGAATGTGTAATATTTCTGCCAGTGAAAATCCCATTGTGGAATGTCTACGATGGGAATAGAATCACCTTCCATTGTTTCGAGCCATATTTTATAGCTCTGTCCCAAAAAATGCATGTGAGGACAAATTGAAATTAATGATCGTTCGTTTTGGAATACCTGTGATTCGTGTTCGAAAGTGCTTATTTCATTTGCCGGAATAAAAAGTCCGCTGTTTTCATTGAGAAACCATGATGCGAATACAGGTCTTACATCATCCGGATTTGTGATAAATTGAAGATGCATTTTCGTGCTGTCAGTTTGTCCTTGTCCTCCCGGGCCATAGTGCACTTCTACAACAAAATAAGCCTCGGCAGGCACTTCAATGCCCCAATTGTCGGGGTAGCGAACTACATTTCCACCGGCCATCCACGCATTGATATAATAATCGTAATTGGGCCCACCTGTCTTGCCATTGAAGCCGGGCAATGGATCACTGATATCATTGGCAAGAGTCGATCCACTCAGGTCGTAAGCGAGATCAGCGTGGTGCACAAATTCAGGCAGGCCCGGAATTATTTCGATGGCGTTGATGTAAATGGGCTGATCATAGGGATTTTCGATTGCAAACCAGCGGTACTCATCGGTGTTGTATTGCAGGGTATAGGGCTCAATTGTAACAGTAAAATCGATGACTTCGAGCTGTGTTCCATTTGCCGGGAATACCGGCGCGGCTGGTGCAGTATCAAGATTTCCGGAAGGTGTTCCGCCTTCGATCCAATCGACAATGGCTTCAATTTCTTCATCACTTAAAGCGGCCTCTTGAGCAAAATGGCGGTAGTCAGGATCAGCAGGCCAGGGTGGCATGTCTCGACTTTGAACGGCATTAAGTATATCGTCTGCTTCTTCCACCGCATCTTCGTAACTCATGAGTTCAAAGGGTCCAAGTTGACCTGCACGATGACAAGAGGAACAATTGTCATAAACAATTTGGGCTACTGTTTCGCTCCATGTTACAACTTGTGCATGTGTTATGCAGCAAGCAAAACATAAAACCAAAAGTGGAATTGTCTTTTTCAAATTGGCGCTTTTAGGAAGGCTAAGGTACACCTTTGAAATACTATTCGGTGTTGAAGTACTATTCCTTAATTGTTCTCACAAAAATGTATCAGGGCATATTTTCCAACCTCGCCACAACAATTTTGACACCTGCAACAATATTTGTATAGGCAACGTCGTGATCTGCAAATGATGTAACAGCCTTTCCTCCGCTGGGCAATGCCTGCAATTTGGCATAAGGCATTTCTGTCCAGTCGCAACTTCGCAGAATAATGGGTATAACGCTCGCGGTGCCAGACTGATGATGTTGGAGGGCGGTTTGAAGTTCGTTGTCCCAGATGTATTGCGAATTGTTGAAATCCGGACTAATGAGAAGAAGAATGATATCGGCCTCGAGCAATGCACTCTTGATAGCATGATCCCATTCCTGACCGGGCGATATTTCAATATCACTCCAAAGTTTTATCTTGTTGCTTCGCTTGAGTGGTGTGAGGTGTTTACCCAACGCTTCTTTCATTGCATTGTCTTCATGCGCATAAGAAACAAAAACACGAAGTTGTTTAGCCATCGGTATGGGATGAATTATTTCTTCTTAAAGGCACCGGGATTCTTAAATTCGAGAGTTTTACGCTCTCCCAGCCACACCTCAATTTGTTTGGACTGCGCTTTTATGCCTTCAACGAAATTGACAGGAAGTTCATACCCCAATTGCGGCTTGAGTATTTTGGCGATGTCCCAGGCCAGATTTTTGTCTTCGGGATTAAAATACCGAATGGATTTTGCGAAATTGGTATTAACCGATTCCGAAGACGGTACGATGTATTGTTCCGGGAAATTGGAGAGTGCACTTGCCGCATTGGCCGCATCTTTTTTAAAGGCATCCTGGTATTGAATATAGACAGTACATTTTTTATTGTACTTCACTTCATGCATGAGCACTTCATTTATGAACGGTGAGTTTCCTGGTTGAATGTCGATAATTGAATCTAAAGCAACAACTTTCTGTTCAGATTTAGCCAGGGCATTCTTGTAACTTAGGGTCAATTGATTCAGTGAATCGGAGAAGGCAGCCAATGAATCACTGATCGACTCGAGCCTGGAATTTCTGATTTCTAATTCCGATTTCAGTGATTTGGTTTTCATGTGCTGAAGAATAATGGTGATGGCAAGTGCCAGAAATACCACTACAGCAATCACAATAATGATAATACCGCGCCTCTGATTTGCGATAAATAATTCAAGTTTTTCATTCAGTTCCATTAGATCTGTTTTTTAGTGTAGGCCACATTGGATGGCCATAGTAATTTAACCAGAGGTATCAAACTTATGCAGGCGAGTAGAAAAGCACCAATGAGCAAGGTATCGGTTTCCAGTGCTGTAAGAAGTCCCCAAACCACAAATGCGATGCTGCAGAGTAGGGGAACAGCAATCAGCAACTTTAAAAAAGACCGCGATAAAATGGAAAAACTCTTTTGTCCTCCGTGAATTTTTCGTTTGAATTCCCGCACAATGGATGTGCAACCAGCATCAATGTTTTCTGACAATTTTAAAAACCGTTTGTCTTCCGGAATTATATTCCCTTCTATGTTTGAAAACTGCGGCATATCCTCAAACATAAATGAACTAATCAAAATCGGATACACTTCCTTTTGGAGCTTAGTTGCATTTTCAAAGAGGCTCATGCATTTATCGTCACTTACATAGTTAATGCTCATCAATGGCAACACAATGGTGCTTTCAGCAAATTTCCGTTGAATTTCTTCATCGATGTTTTTACCGGGTTCAATTTTTCCGGGATGCCAAATATCCAGGTCACGGATCAGACCAATGTGCAGATACAATTCCTGAAAGAGTTTGACATCTTCCTCATCCGCAGAATATGCAATAAAGACTCGTTTCAAGAATTGATGTATTTGAATTAATAAAAAGGGAAAAAATACAAATAGATTCTGGAATGCTTACTAAATACTGAAAGCTTGTTCGCTGTTGAATTTGCTGTTGTGTTTACCGATCAGATAATGATTTGGCGTTTGGTCGGGTGGCATTAAAACGCCAATGTTTCTGCGCAGTTGAGCATAGTTGCCTTTGAAAGTGCCGTTGTTCCACACTTCGAGCAATGTTCCGGTAAACAACCCATTAAAATCTCCATCGTTGGATAACTGATTGTCCTGGCAACCGGATATAAGTCGCACAGTAGCTTTCAGTTTTGCATTGTAGGTTTTGCTAAATGGATTGCTATCACGAAATTTAGGGTCAGATAGTAGTTTATCGTAAAACACTTTGTTTTTCCGATATGTGCGAAGTGCAATTGCAGAAGGCATGTTGCGGTAACTTTTAAATTCTCCTCCGGCCGAGCGATTGCGGTATGCCGCTTCACGTGTTACAGAGCCGCTATGGCAACTATCGCTAAGCACAACAATGCGCACGCCTTCGGCAAATTGAGTGTATTCGTAATACAATTCATCGTCTATTAATTCGCCATCCCACAGGCACCATGTTTCATCTCTGCGGTCTTTTTCATCGCCATTTTTATCTGGCAATTGGCCGCCATGCCCGCTGTAGGTCAGAAAAAAGATATCTCCACTCACAAGCTTTTTGCCAATGGCACTTATCTCTTTTTTGACAGCAGATCGGGTTGCGGCTTTGTCAATGAGTGTCTTTTGAACTTTGAAGCCCTGGTCTTTGGCCAGTTCTGCCATATCGCGGGCGTCAGATTCGCATGCGTTGAGCTCTCCGTCCCAGCCATCATAGTGATTGGGGTCTACATAGTTTAGTCCAATGTGAAGTGAAATACCTTTTGCTGCCATGATTTTAGTTTAGTTATTTGTTTAGTAGGGTCAAAGGAAGCAAAAAAAATCAAATGTCCAAATTTAAATTTATGAAGGCACACCTTTAATTGGGAATGACAATTCTAAAAGAGAAATTCGTGTGCCCGCTAAAATTCAAATTTTGCACGTTCAAATTTTCAGATGGAATAAATGTACGAAGACATAGTTTTCGTTTATGGTGAGTTTTTTTTGAGCAAAGAAATTTGGATTGTCGCTTAATTAGATTACATTCGTTCCTGCTATGGCCTGAAATACTTAATCAAAACTACTAGCCTATATGGCGTTTGTCCCTACTTTTCAGTATGACATTTTTGTGAGTTATGCGCGCAATGATAACACTCTATTGCATAAGCAAGAGCAAGGATGGATTGACATATTTATGTATGATCTCAATGTGCTTCTCGAAAGACGTTTTGGTATTTGCGGAAGCGTCAAGATTTGGTTGGATAGAAGAAAAATAGACGGTAGTCAGGATTTCGATCAGTCAATTACGGATGGTTTAAACAATTCTGCGGTCCTGTTATGTTTTCATTCTACCAGTTACCGCAGATCGGAGTACTGCAATAAGGAGCTGTCAGCATTTTATCAGAAATCAAAGTCAGAACCAACAGGCATAAAAATTGGCGACAGATATCGAATAATAAATATCCTATTAAATAATATACCTCATCAGGAATGGCCTGAGGAATTAAGCGGTGCGTCTGGATTTCAATTTCATGATGGCAAAGAACCCGGTGATTTAGGTGATCCTATTAAAACAGATTCAGAAAAATTCCAGGAAGGCTTAAAGGACATACGCGATTCAATCGAATATACACTGCGCGAACTTGAAGCATTTGTAAAGAAACAAAATACGCTGCAAGAAGATAAAGTACCTGAAGTTAAAGCTGAGACCGAAACGTTTACCATTTATCTTGGCGAAGTATCGGACACTCTTAGAACATCTCGTAAGAGGGCTGTGGCGGAATTGGAAAAAAAGGGATACAAAATTCTGGCTGGAATCCCACCCCCATTTGAAGCTCTGGCTCATGAAAGAGCTACACTTGAAGCTTTGGAAAGAGCTGATTTATCGATTCATCTATTGGATGAATTTCCCGGACGCGACATCGAGAATTTAGAGGATATTTCTTATCCTCAGGCACAAACTATGCTGGCAGGTAATTCGCCAAAATCGCAGATGATTTGGGTGCCCGCAGATTTGAAATTGGATCAAATAGAAGTAGAATCGTACCGAAGTTTTTTAATGGGAATAGAAAAGGGTCAAAACGATATGTTGGCCGTTGATTTTATTCGTGGAGCGAAAAGTACTATTGTACAAGAAATCATTGAAATGTCGGAGCAAGTGCGCATCAGACAGCTGAATGAAAGAGCTGCAGCTTCCGGATTATCGGTTCTACTTGATACTCATGCTACCGACGATATTTATGCTCGGCAATTAAGCAATACACTTCTTGAACACAATATTCAAACATTTATCAATCCCCAGGAGGATGATCCTAAAATAAATAGTGGTTTTCTTAATGAAAGAATAGGTCAGGTAAAAAAACTGATTTTTCTATATGGTGCTGTTCCTCGTGAATGGATTTTTGAGCGTGTTAGAGCTGCTGTTCAGCTCATAATCACAAATGAATATTCCATCGAGGATTTTTATGTTTTTCTTGCACCACCTCATAAAAACGCCTCGGAGATTTCTTTTCCTCAAAAATTTCTAAAAATCAACATTGTAGATTATAGTCAGGGAGCAAAGATTGAACCCGCCTCACTTGACGAGTTTTTGAATCAACTAAAAATGAGTACTACATAATGGAGTCGGTTGATAATCCATATGTAGGCCTGCGCCCATTCAACACAGAAGAAAGTCTGCTTTTTTTTGGGCGAAATGAACAAACTTTGCAACTGCTTATCCGCTTACACAAAAACAGATTTGTGGCTGTTGTAGGCGGTTCGGGTAGTGGCAAGTCATCTTTGCTTCGCGCAGGATTGATGCCTGCGTTGCGCGCTGGGTACTTGGTCAATCATAGCGACAATTGGCTCATGGGTATTATGAAACCGGGTGATGGTCCTTTATCAAATCTGGCTGTAGTTGCTTTGCGAATGGCTGGACAGGAAGCGAATGAAACGAGCATAAGGCTGCTTCTCGCTGATATCCAATTGCGTGGCATCGATGCAATTCTGGCTCTCTTCAAATCTAATTCAAATATATCAAAGAATAATTGTTTTTTGCTTGTTGACCAATTCGAGGAATTATTTCGTTTTGCATTGCGTGATAACGGCCTTCTGCGGCGCGATGAAGCAACAGATTTCGTCAATCTCCTATTAGCATTGATAGATCAAACTGAAATTCCATTTTTTGTGGTTGTTACGATGAGATCTGATTTTATCGGCGATTGTGTTCAGTTTCGCGGCTTGCCCGAGGCAATGAATGAAAGCCAATATCTGGTGCCAAGACTCACAAGGAGTCAGCTAAAAGTAGTAATTGAAGGTCCCGCTAAACTCTTTGGTTCAAAAGTACATCCATCATTGCTAGCCTATCTGCTTAATGAAGTAGTGAATATGCAGGACGAACTGCCTGTGTTGCAACATGCTCTTATGCGTATCTGGGATTATGAATCGCTTACTGATCATAGCGGAGAACTGGATATTATTGATAGTGACGGAGTAGGTGGTTTAGATGAAGCGTTATCACGTCACGCCGATGAAGCACTTGTTGGTGTAACGGATAGAGACAAGAATAGCATTAAGTTGATTTTTCAGTCACTCACCGCAATAGACGACAATGGAAGGAAAATAAGAAGGCCTGCTCTTTTAAGTGAGTTAATGGCGATTACTGGTGAGTCCAAGGAAAAGGTTCTAGAACTGATTGAGCGATTTATTGATGAAAAACGGTCCTTTCTTGTTGTGAGCAACGCACGCAACTCCATCGACAAAGTGATAGACATTTCTCATGAAAGTCTTATTCGACAATGGACGAGCCTAGGGAAATGGGTAGAAGAGGAGGGGAACGCCTCCGAGCACTATCTGAAACTTGCCACTTATGCAGGACTGTATGCTAAGAAGCAGAAAGATTTGTTGTCGGGTACGGAACTCGAATATGCGCTTGCCTGGCGCAATACCTTCCAACCTTCAAACGCCTGGGCAATCAGATACGATCCTGATTTTTTGGCAACCATGGAATACCTTAGAGCTAGTGAAGCTGAGAAGGAGCAATTGAGTCTGGTTGAGCAAAAGCGAAGATGGCGATTAAAAGTTTTGATTTGGGCTGTATTTGGTCTTGTTTCTTTGGTAGCTGTGGGTGTTGGGTTATGGGCAATATCAGCAAATCATAGAGCAGATGACCAAGAATTGATTGCCAAAGAACAAAAGAGGTTGAAAGACTATGCTGAAGAGCAAAAACTGAATTCTGACTCGCTTGCAAAAATAGCAGATAATGAAAGAAAAGAGACAAAAGCGAAAAATGTAGAATTGGAAATTGCAAAAAGAATGACAGATAGTCTTAACAAGGTTGCTTTGAAATCCTTGGAGATTATGAAATTGGCAAACTTCAAAGAAAAACAGGCCACAGAAAAAGAACTTAAAACCTTACGGAATCTGGAAAGACAATATAGCGCATTTATGCTTCATATGCAAGCAGACAGTGCCATGGAGGTAAATCCAACTGAGGCGCTGGAACTTGAAAAAAAGGCCATTCAATTTCTTCCTCATCCGTATTTCGAAAAGGCGAAATTTGATATCTATAACAATGGCTCGTTTTACAAAGTGCTTGTCACCAATAATAGTGACTCTGTTTATTATGATTCAGATAGTACGTTTAAAAGAATTGCATTTGATAGAACTCAAAATACAGAGCCCAGCATATATCAGGTCATTTTTTCACCTGATTCCAGTCAGATGGCAATCCTGTTGGGTTATAATTCCCTGAATGTCTATGATAGCTACTACAACGAAATTGAATTAAAATGGCACAATGCACCCATTACGTGCATGGCTTTTTCTTCTGATACTGACCGCCCGAAGATGGTTACAGGATCTGCGGATAACACGGCTTGTGTTTGGGATTATAGTGGCAATTTAATAGGTGTTTTGAAAGGACACACGAAGGCTTTAACAAGTGTAAATTTCTCTCCGGACGGCTCCAGAATAATTACCTCTTCGTTAGATGGGACCATCCGGGAATGGTTGTCACCAGATAATTTTGCGGTCGAAGCAGTAAATCCGGGCAGTTTTTTCAGGCCATCGGCAATGGCCAAAGATGGTTCAATCGTAACAGGAGGATTCATAGACAATGCCGCAATCTTAAGCACTTCCAAAGGTGATGAAGTGTTACTTGAGGGAGCCAGTGAGCCCATTTCGGCAGTTGATTTTTCTGAAAAGGGGAATTTCATACTTACTGGTTCAATGGATAATTATGCCAGGTTATACACTTCTTCAGGTAAATTTCAAAAGCAATACGAATTCAGCGGTGCGGTTGGCGCTCTGAAGTTTATTGATAGCGAATCTTTCGTTGCGGGTTGTTTCGATGGCAACGTGCAGTTTAGACGCATCATCGGAGAGGATATTTTGTCTGAAATACAACTGAGCAGTGCCGTGCTGGCATTGGACGTGGATAATTTGAATCGCGTTGTAGTGTGTAGCACAGAGGACAACATGCTCCATTTTTTCTCCCTAAATGGTAAACTCCAAAAAAGTATAAACATGGGTACAAAAATCAATTCGATTGACTTTTCTGAAAATACCAGAAAAATAATCCTAGGATGTGAGGATGGAACTTTGATTCAGGCCTGTTTTTCTGATTATTCTCTCTTGGAAGTAGAAGGATGCCAATCGGCAAGAATGAGCGGAAATTCTGACGTTTTAGAGGTTGCAGTGAGTCCAGATAGTGGCAAATATGTGTTGGCGGCATATCTCGACAAAACCATTAGACTTTGGAGAATGAAGGATGGAAAAGTACTAATGGAATTTGATGGACATACTCAGGATATCACCTCCTTAGCATTCGATTACAGCGGGTCTACGATGCTTCTTGGATTTGATAATGGAAAACCTCAGCTTATAGATATGCCGGATAAATTCGTTGAAAGTAAAGTACAAGGTAAGATTATAATTGAAAATAAATAAGATGTCGAGAAAGTGTAGAATAAAATTCATCAATCCAAAACTTTTTTTGGAGGTGAATGGATTTAATTTTTTGCGAAGGTTTTCGCTCCTTAGCCTTTGCCTTGCCTTGTTCTATTTCAAAACAATTGCACAATTAAGTTGCGATCAAATTACAAGCGATTCTTCATGGAGAATAGAGTCTTCTTTAGATTCTTTGTGTGCAGGTGAAACCCTGGTTTTGAATGCTGCTCATGATTCAATTTTTAATGATTCAATTCAGTTTATCTACAATTGGTCTTATACAATTGACGACATTATTTTTATTGACATACCAAATGAATCTGATAGTTTAATTTCGAATTTTCAATTAAGTGAGTCCGCAGTATTCAGGTGTATCATTTATTGCGAAGCTGATTCAATTATTCTCCTTAGCGATCGCGTTGTAGTGCAAGTGGTCCCAGAACTTTTGATGAATTCTTCCAGCACGTGTTCTGGAGTGGAATTTGACTTCATACCGGTATTTAACACTTCAAATATCAATTTCACATGGACCAGAAGCGCAGTTCCCGGTATTGCAAATCCGACTGAGAACGCAGTCAATTCAAATATCCAAAATACACTTATAAACCTGACATCGACTTCGATCGAAGTGGTATATAGTTTTGATCTTACGGCGATGCAATCATTTTGTCAGGCATTTGATTCTCTTTTTGTGACCGTTTTTCCGAAGGCTGAATTTTTGAGTATGGATACTTCAATTTGTTCGGGGAGCAATTTGGTGTTGGATGCCCAATTTTCTGAAACGATAATAAGTTTGCAGTGGCAGCGCGATGCTGTCTTTGGAATTGAAAATTTATCTTCTTTCGGAATTAACTCGATCATAAGCGAAGTCTTGATCAATATTACCCAGGATCCTGTGGTTTCGGAGTATCAGTTCTTTGGTTTGGATAGCCACAATTGTGAGGTGGGTGATTCTTTAGACGTTCTTGTGAAACCAATACCAGTTATTGATGCCGTGAATATTTTTGATTCGCCTGTCAATTGTCAGGGCGATTCTGTGCTGGTTGCTATTAGTTTTGTGGGAGAGGCTCCTTTCGAGTATGAATTTGAAAATCCACAACTAGGGTTGAAAACCACAAATTCAACCATCGACTTTTTCTATCTAGACTTAAATGATACCAATGGATACCTTCTAAATGTAATAAACTTACAGGACAACAGATATTGTGCTGCGGATTCAGCAACACTCAGCATGTTTAACTGGCCAACAATTGAAGTGAATACAACTCCTACACCTACCTTATCATATATGGGTAATCAGTATTGTGAAGGTGAAGATTTGGCCTCAATACCACTTAACGCATCAATCTCAGGTAGTTCTTTTGAGTGGAGTTCAAGTTTATTTTATGGTTACCAAAATGGGAGTGGAACCATGATTCCTGCGGCCGAGGCATTTGCACCTTCCAGCAACCTTGCTTTGGTTGAGACTTGCATTTGGGAAATATCTCAGGTAGGTTGCGTTTCTAATGCCATTTGTTTTTGGGATACAATAAGTCCGGGACCACAAATCATTAATATTCCTTCAGATAGCAGTTATTGTGCAGGATCAAACATTGTTGATTTTTCTCCATCAGCGGGCGGAGCGACAATTTTATGGAGTTTCTCGGAAGAATCGATCTCAGAAAACCTCCCTGATAATACAACTGGTCTGGTTGATGCTTTTGTAGTGGTTAATGAAAGTCAACAAGTGAAATCATCCGTTGTTACACTCTCAACCCAAACGGGATTGTGTTCATCTTCAGAAACATTCACACTAAGTGTTTTACCCCAACCGGAACTTAATTTTTTGAATTCATCTGATCTGATTTTTTGTCACAATCAGGGTGCCGATAGTATCGTCTTCAGCGGGATCAATAGCAACGAAATTTCTTGGGTGCTGATGGAGGTTGATGATGTTGGTGTAAACGCCCAGAATGGAATATACAACACCAACGATACGCTTACCATCGTGCCCATGAATACTGAAAGCACGGCCCTTTCAGATCAAATATCTGTAGTGGCCGGGTACAGGATAAATACCACGACCTTATGCGCGGGAAACGCAAATTTGTTTGACATTCGAGTGTTGCCATTACCGGAAATTCAAGACATGGTGCTGGATACTATATGCAACAATGTACAAACTGACATTTATTTTAACGCACAAACAAGTGAGAATGAAACACATATTGATTGGGAAGTACCTCTTTATGCGGAAATCAGTGACAATCTGCCTCCCTCTGGCAGCACATCTCTAAATTTTTTCTCTAACAACGATGCAAACGGTGTTATGAATGCTACAGCATATATATACTCCTACTTTGAAGAATTCGGTAAACAGTGCACAGGCGATTCAGATACACTATCTATATATGTTTTTCCATCGCCTCTGGTTGAATATATTCTTTCGGATGACACCATATGCAGTGGAGAAAATATCACGATCACTTTAAACTCAATAACCAATCCTTCAACTTCCTGGGCTTGGTCTATAAGTGCTGCAGGATTGGATGGCGCATTTGATTCGAGTTCATTTGGATATCTTATTGTTGACCAGGTTTTAAATACAAATGGAAATTCTTCCGGAAGTGTGTATTATACGTTTTATACTCAATTTGAAGCGTGTGAATTGGATACACTTTCACCTATTCAAATTATAGTAAATCCACCGCCTTCAGTTTTTCAAATTGAATCTGAAATGGATTCAATCTGTCAGTTTTCTCAAAATGTGTTGTTTCAAATAGTAGGAGGTGATCCTAACATCCATTACTTCTGGCAGTCGATAGATGGATTGACCTCAATTCAGCCTTTTGGAGATCTCCAGGAATCCGTTTGGGTCTCGGCTATGGGAATTGCAGGAAATGCAGAACTTGAAGTTACAGGGGTCAATGAAAATGGCTGCACAGTGTTAGTTCAAAGTTCAGTCGATATTGTGGAAGATGGATTAGCCAATGACTATTACATCGAAGCGCTTAACCTGAATACAAGTGGAATGATATTAGCCGTTTTTCCAATACCGGATGGAGCTGTTTTTCAATGGGGTACAACTAATAGAGTAACCGGAGTTCCCGAGAACATGGATG
>JBJXFC010000380.1:0-7074 GCA_046153915.1 Flavobacteriales bacterium | reverse complement strand
CTCATTGTATCCACTTCTGTTGTATCAAACAAAGGTGTTTCACCGTAGCGATCGTCGATGCAGTGTTGGGAGAATAGAGTGGCCGAGCAAGATCCTATTAGAATAAGGAATAATAATTTCATGTGCGTAAAGTTCGATAAAAGAAGTGTGATTCGCATCATCCTCTCTTATCATTTCAAACACTACTACTTAATCTTCCCAATCTGCTGATCGCCTTTGGCACTGGCATCCTGGATGGCTTTGTCACCTCGCGCTTCTGCATCGGTTACCAGTTTGTTTGCGTTCTTTTCGGCAATTCCGTAGGCATTATCGGCCTCTTTGTTGGTTTTGTCCACTGCTTTGGTGTAAGCCTCATCGGCCAATTTCTTGGACTTCTCAGCAAGTATTTTGGCAGCAGCCTTTTCCAATGGATTTTTAACCTTAGCCAGATTGTCATCCGCCGCTTTGTAAGCTTGATCACGCAATTTTTTCGCCGCTGCCTCACCTTCCTGTTTGGCTTTGTCGCGTTGTTTGGCAGCTTCTGCAAGGGCTTTGTCACGTTGTGCCTTGGCTTCATTCACCAATCGCTCTTTTTCCGCAATGGCTTTTTCCAATGCTTCATTCTTCACGTTAGTGAGTTGTTCTTTCACTTCTTCCTTCGCTGCAGCAATAGCCTGTTCTTTCAAATTGGCAACTGCATCTTCTCCCAGGGCTTTACTTGTTACTCCAACCTGTGGATCGGTTACCTTGCCCGTTATCACAGCAATCACATTCACTTTGTTTCCAATGCTGAGATTCGATCCCAGTTTTTTGTTGAGCTCTCCTATCCAGGTGTTCGCCTGATTCACCGCGCCCGAAGGGAATTTGTCAAAGGGAACATCCATGTCTACGTTGTAATTGATGTCCTGATCGAGCGTTGTATATCCATAGACCTTCATCGGAATGCCATCTATCAGCTTGACAGTAAACGGATCTACATTCACCACTCCGTCTTTGATCTTAAAGGATACATTTACGTCATTGATCGACTGTGGAGCTTTCAGTTTATCCAGGTTGATTTTATCGGCCAGTTTTACGAGCGGTGCAAAATCTTTGACCACTACATTCTTTGTACTCAATGTACCAGATCCATTTACGGATGGATTAATCGGCATCATATCCTGCGACAAATCACTTTTGATATTCATCTTGGTTGAAAAACGACCAGTACACGCCTTCGCTATTGGGGCCATTTTATCAATCGTGTTAAACTGATTGGCGGCTTTGTTGATATCCATGTCTTTGATATCAAAATTGAAATCCATCTTCGGCTTGCTGATGTCTTGTGCGTAGTAATTTCCACTCATAACCACCGTTCCTTCCAATACATTCATGGACAAATTCCGAAGTGTTGCCACTTTACTTCGGAGCGTAATTCCGCCATTTACATTGGTGATTTCATTCACATCGTAAATCATTTTTCCAAATGCTGCGTTCATTTCAAAGTCAATGTTACCGGGCAATTCAATGGCACTTACGCTGCTTTCTGCCGTTGCGGGGGCGGCTTCTGCTGATGTTGCAGTCGTTGTTGCAGCGGCATCATCACTCATAAATTCATTCAAATCCATCAGATTCGAATTGATATTAAATACGCCATGCAATAAAGAATCTTTCAAAACATACGCGAGGTAGTTGTCAATTTTTCCATTTGCTTTTAAATCACTTCTTCCGACGCGGCTATCGAAATTATCGACTTGTGCATAGGCAGGAGTAATCGTAAACGTAGATGTATTCACCTGCAAATCGTAAGGCAGAGAATCCGACTTAAAAAGTACATTCTGAATATCGATAACACCCCGTGCATCAAAGTTCTCATATTGTTCTCTCTCAATGGCACTGTATCTGCCTTTCATCGTTACATCTGCGTTGATTTTTCCATGCACTTCATCACTCTTTTCCAAAGGAATAAATTCTTTTACATTGTCGAGATCAACCAAAGCTTTGCACCAGAAATCGATATCCGGATCACTTTCCGGAGTGCGCAGTTTTAACGTCATATCAACTGGATTTCCTGCCATCTCGATATGGAATTTCTCAACATCTACCGTTGTATTGTCCATCACATTCATATCTGCAACTACTGCGGCCTTGATATTTATGTTGTCCACACTCTTGGGTAAATCGGGATATTGAAAACGCGCATTGTCGATCTGTAAATTCAAGCCTATACCTGGCATACTGGCGTCGTTGAATTTACCGCGCACATATCCATCCAGCGCCAGATTTCCTGATGCATTTACTCCACTTACATCTTTGGCAAATTCCATTGGAATCATGGAAAGAAACTGCTTAAAATCATTCTTCAATGCTTTAAACGAAATATCCATATCAATGTCTTCACCCGGCATGGCAACCCAGCCCTGGGCCCCCAATTGCAATTCATTCAATTTGATTTCATTTCCAGCCAACGTGTATTTGCTGTTTTTCATATCCATCTCAATATCGGCCTGTAGATCTGTTTTTACTTCGTTGAGATACGTAATTCCATCAAACCAGAATGTCGATTTGGTAGCGGTCGTGCGCGTCACAAGCTTAAATACATCTTGTGTAAAATCTCCGCTTCCATTGTGATTCATGCCTTCAAATTTCATCAACATCGGCATGCTCTGATCATTGTAACTGATGGTTCCGTTTTCGATGTAGTACTCTTTCAACTTCATCTTAAAGGTAGATGCTTCTGCCGGCGCAGTTGGTTCAACTACTGCGGTAGTATCCGCTTTTGCTATGTCATAGTTGGCAACACCTTCCGGAGTTACACGCACGTCAAAAACTGGATTTACAATGCCTATTTTTTTTACGCTGATTTCGTCGCCAAACAAACTGGAAATATCTACAACGGCTTCGAGACTGCCAATCTGAGCCAGGCGCACGCTATCGAATGGCGCGATATTATCCACTGTTAAATCATCAATGGTTACCCTCAGATTTGGGAAATTGCGGATAAGTGATAAACTCACACCGCTCCAGTTTACTTTGCCATTGATGTTGTCGTTGGCCGCCTTCTTAATGGCATCTTCTATTTGACCTTTGAATAAGAAAGGTGCAATAAGTAAGAGAATGAATAAAACCAGAATGGTGATTCCGGTCCATTTAAAAAACTTTTTCATGATCGTTTGGGTTTACCAGAGTGGAACCCAGATCTTGAAATCGAACGTCTATTGCTCTTCAATATCTGGGTTGAATTACAGTTGCAAACTTCGGCAACGATGACCTTTCAATTTCATTGCATGCTACTTAGTTTTTGACACATTTATCCTTGAAACTTGTCGGATCGTGCCAATAACATCGCGTCGGCAAGAACAAGGGCTGCCATGGCCTCTACTATGGGAACAGCCCGCGGTAAAACACAGGGATCATGGCGTCCCGTCACTTCCAATTCTACCGATTGTCCGGCAGAATTCTGTGTCAACTGCTTTTTAGCAATGGTGCTCACGGGTTTGAAGGCCACTTTAAAAACAATGTCCCGGCCTGTGCTTAATCCTCCTGTTATACCAGATGGAATGGGGTTGTTTTCACTTCCAAACCGTTTGGTAGATTCAAAACCATCTTCCATCTCAAACCCCTTGGTAGCATTGATGCTAAGCATGGCATGGGCCAGCACAGCGTGCAACTTATCAAACACAGGAGCTCCCCAGCCTGCAGGAACTTTACTCACTATGCAGTCGATTGTTCCGCCCAGACTATCTCCATCCGCTTTGGTTTTTTCAATTAACGCTATCATCTCATTTGCAATGCCAATGTCCGGGCATCGCACCGTGTTAGACTCAATAAGTCCGAGGTCAAGCTCATGGTATTTTTTTGTTACTTCGATATCCTTCACACCGCTTACAAACGCCTGAATGCGGATGCCAAGTGAAGCCAGTAATTGACGTGCTATTGCTCCACCCACAACTCTTGCCGCCGTTTCGCGGGCACTGCTCCTGCCACCTCCACGATGATCGCGAAAACCAAATTTCTCCTGCCAGAACTGGTCGGCATGACCCGGGCGATATACATCTTTTAAATTATCGTAGTCGGAAGAATGGTGATCCTTATTTCGAATAATAAAACCAATGGGAGTCCCCAATGTTTTTCCATCCAATACACCACTCAGCAATTCAACTACATCAGACTCATTGCGTGATGTGGTAATAGCACTTTGACCAGGACGACGCCGATCCAGCTCACTTTGAATTGCAGCAAAGTCGAGAGTCATACCAGCCGGACATCCTTCCAAAACTCCGCCAATAGCAGATCCATGTGATTCACCAAATGTGGTAAGACGAAATAATGTTCCGAAAGAATTTCCGCTCATACGATGCTAAAATTTATACCCAAGGCCAAAGTTCAACAATTTGAAACGAAAATCTAAAGATGAATTTCCCGACGTACCCACCGAAACACCTTTTTCAGTATCAATTGACTCATATGCATGTGTATAGACGATTTCCGGTGACATTTGGAGCCATGATTCCCAGCGTGGAGCTATCTCAACACGCAATCCGAGCGTAATCGCAAAGCCCAGTTGCAGTGATTTTGTTGTATAACCCAGTTGATCCCGGGGTGTGCCATCCTCAAACCGCGGAAGTGAGAGCACCAGCGTATCGGCCTCAGACTCCGAGAGTTGGAAAGTGTTTTCAAATACTTCTCCCAGAAACAGAGCCCTCGAAACATCTTCTTTCATGTGCCCTGTAACTAAATCAACGGCATAAAATGGAGCCACTTTTCGCTCAAAATTCCCCCATTCCACTCCGGCACGAAGCTGAACTTCATTCATTGAATTATCACTTTTATACCACAAAGACAAAGAATCATTTACACCAACGGAAGCGTAACCACTTGATTCATCCTTTTGTTTGAATTGAACCTGTAACCTCAGGCGTTTGTTGGGTGCCAATTGGTGTTTGTAGCCCAGAGCATAAACAGGATCAAAATCATCGGCTTGAATTGCGAATGCTATCACAGGAGTTATATCTGCAAAGAACACATGTTTCATCATCGATGATGGAATCGTATCCTTTTCAAAATACTGCGAACTGCCCTGTGTGCAGATTCCAAGAGCAATTGCCAATGTTGTGGTGTGGAATAGTGTTGTCATTCAACGCGCTATTGTTTCATCCGAAATAAACAGAGAATTAAACCACTAAATCAACTCACAACCGGAAAGATTTACACAGTCCGAATTTTTTTCCTACGCCATTTTGTTTTGCAAACATCAAAACTTCAACAATTGATTGATTTGAATCAGTTGTCCGATTTCAACATTGCCTAAACTTGCACGCTCTAAGGATGCGGTAATTTGCATGAAGGTATTCATCAAAAATATTAAAGGGCTCGTTGGGGTTCATGACGTGAACGTGCGTGTATTAAAAGGTGCAGCCATGCAGTCATTGCCTGTGCTTGAAAATGCGTGGATTGCTCTGGAAGACGGTGTAATAGCCGATTTTGGAGAGATGACTGATTGGCCAGGAATTACAGACTGGAGAGACCTCGAAGTGATTGATGCCTCGGGAAAATACGTTCTTCCTTCATGGGTTGATTCGCATACGCATGTTGTTTTCGCAGGATCGCGTGAGGGAGAATTTGCAGATCGCATTGCAGGTCTTACCTACGAACAAATTGCGGCCCGGGGCGGAGGAATAATCAATTCGGTTGCCAAACTCAGGAACACTTCCGAAGACGAACTTTTCGAGAACGCTTTTGAGCGTCTCAACGATATGATGATGATGGGAACCGGCGCTGTCGAGATCAAAAGCGGCTATGGCCTCAGTCTGGAAAGTGAACTCAAGATGCTGCGAGTCATTCGCCGGTTAAAAGACGAACATCCCTTGCTCATCAAAGCAACATTTCTGGGTGCCCATGCCTATCCTTCAGAATTCAAGGAAAACAAAGAAGCCTATCTTGATTTGCTGCTGAATGAAATGATTCCGGAAGTAGCCAAACAAGGCCTTGCCGATTTCATCGATGTTTTTTGTGAACTCAATTACTTCAGCACTGAAGACACAGCGCGTATACTGGAATGTGGTGCCAAATACGGACTTATTCCAAAAGTGCACGTAAACCAGTTTAACAGCATTGGTGGTATTCAAACATGTGTTGCACATCATGCCCGAAGTGTAGATCATCTTGAAGTGCTTACCGATGCTGATATCGAAGCCCTTCAAAACTCAGATACCATTCCTGTTGCGCTTCCGGGATGTTCGCTCTTTATCAAAATACCTTATACACCAGCGCGGCAGATTATAGATGCCGGACTTCCTTTGGCACTGGCCACCGACTATAATCCGGGTTCAGCACCAAGCGGAAATATGAATCTTGTAAATAGCCTGGCTTGTATACAGATGAATATGACTGTTGAAGAAACCATCAATGCCGCTACCATCAATGCTGCGTTTGCGATGAACATATCGGCATATTGCGGCTCTATTGCGCGCAGTAAATTGGCCAATCTTTTTATTACACGCGAAATTCCTGCACTCGCAACCTTGCCTTACAGTTTTGGATTGCCACTTATTGATACGGTGATTATTGGAGGAGAAATCAGATTATGACATCCTATCTGAAAAAAAACATCTTCTTTCTGGTGCTCATCATTGGAATGATTGTCTTCTATTGGGTAAGATACCGTGTGGCACCGAATATCGAGTTTGCGGAAACTAAGGTGAGTGATCGCATGGGAAAAGAGCTTTTTCTTGGTGAAGAATTAAATAATAAACCTACAGTGCTCCATTTTTATGCGCATTGGTGTGGGCCGTGTCTGAAAGAAATTCGCACCCTCAATTCGCGTATTGCACAACTCGAAAACAATGGTATTCAAGTGGTATTTATCACTGATGAGTCACCTGCGCAAATTGCAGAACTGGCATCAACCTTGCCTTCTACCGTCCGGTTTTATAAAGTCGGAAAATTGACCAATTTGGGCATTCATACTATTCCAACAACTTTCTTCATTGACTCCTCCGGCGAAACAAAAAAGAAAATTGTAGACGTCTGCAACTGGGAAAATGATGACTTTTGCAACGAAATTATATCCAATATTAAATAAAACTTTATGTCCAAAGTAACCGCGATTCTGGA
>JBJXFC010000363.1:0-3844 GCA_046153915.1 Flavobacteriales bacterium | reverse complement strand
AATCCGAGCGATATTTCGGTGCTTATGGTGCATTTGGGACGGTAGAAACGGCGCATTCGCATGAAAACTGCCACTGCGGCATGGTTGGAACATAGGATTGGCCACCAGACACAAAATCTCTCGCCTATTCAGCCATGCAGATGGAATTCCCATCCACCCAATAAATGCCATTGAATGGCATTCCGTGGAGCCGCCATAAATGGCGGCTCTACCCATCCCATGCCATTCACTTTCATCTAATCCGCTTTGCCTGACAGTTCTCCCTGGCAATTGCAAACCACCGTATCCCGAATTGTGACCCTCGGGAATTTGAAACCAAAGCCCGCAATCACAACTCAAAACCATATTCAAAAGATCCCGTTGGAAATTCATAATATGTACAAAAATATATCCCTAGACATTTATTTACAACCATTTAGACAAAATATCATCAACAATTCACAAACAATAAAAACACAGTTCCACGTGAAACTTCGCACACATCAAATCACCACAAAAATCAGGAAAAAGTATCCAACGTATCAAAAGGCAACTCATTCAAATCGGTTGTGACAAATAGTACCAATCGTCAAAATCTTACACTCAAAATCAAAAATGTTTCACATGAAACAAGGAACATATGGCTCAAAATTGGTATCTCCAAAAGATAAAGAAATTGACACGCAGAGATACTACTTATTTCCTATTCAATATTTTGCAACAACTTGCATACGCTACAATAAAAAATAAAATATGGAAAAGTAAAACAAAAATAAAATATGAATGTACAGCCATCCAATGCAATATTCCTACGCAGTCACCCTCAAAAGAAATTCTCCAGGCTTAGAAAAAAGCCGTAAAGACGACTCACAATCTGACACGGTTGATTTACAGGCCATTATCCAAACCAGCGTGGTTTCACTGCCGCAACAAGGCACAGAACCACTTCTGCAAGGCCGATTTGCCTAAGGACAGCGAACGGCGCGTAGAAACCACCCTTGCTAAGGCGATCGCACCGGTGGGCATAGATGAATACTCACTTGGCAGAGAAGTGGTCTTAATGGCCTTATTAACGGCCAAATCGAGTGTTTAAAACAATTGCGAAGAAGGAATTGGAGTAAAAACCGACAGTCTTAAGCTCCGGCTGGTGTGACCTCGTTCAAATTGCAGAATCGCACAGGAGTAATGAGCATAGGCTGACGCGCATACACAATTGTATTAAATGAGAGGAATCAAAAGCAAAAAAATCCCGTGAAACAAAACAACGCAGGCCAACCAACCAGCAGCAGTGAGACCAGTTAAGCTGTTTAGTGCACAAAAACTGAGAGACTAAACAGCCGAACTGCTGTCCATAAAAGCCTTGAGACTTTCCCTGGCAGAGCGTTGAACCTTGCTCTTCATCCAGGATGTCCAACCAAGCAGTTTCCCGGAAAAACCAAGGGCCTGACCAGCCCACTTATGAAAATCAAATGAGTCGTTGTGCTCCGTAATAAGTCCATTTTTCACGTGGAAGCGTGCGTCGATTTTATTGACAACCCGATTGCCTGATTTAGAAAAGGAATAGTGCGCAATCCAGCACGCATGGCAGGTTTCCTCGTCGGAAGAGAGGATTTCGAAGGTCAATTCCAGGTCCTTTCCTCGCCTGATCAGCATTTCCCACATGGCGCGCACCTCTGGCGCCGTGAGATTGGTGAACACCTCATCAGAAAACTGAGCCTCGTCGGCATACAACGCCTGCATGGCCCTGTAATCCTTGTTCTGAAATGCCGTATAAAAGGTCTGGACAACCTCAGCTGCTGTGTTCATGGAGCAAACTTTTTCCAAATAACGGCAATCAAAACTCTCCACGATCTCATCTGCCCATAATTTCACTTCTCATAAGCTGCAAATCAGGTAGTCGCACTCTCGAATCATTAAATTAAAGCCTTGACTGCAACATATTCCCGTGTGCCTAAAACTGATTTTTAGGCGCAATGCATAACCAGTTCCCATCGGCCAATCCCACATTTCCGCGGCTTCAGTTAAGCTCCTATACCGAACAGATATATAAAAAAATAAGGCAAATCCTTTGGCGCATTAAATTTGCATCCAAAGCAATTAAACCAATACCCTATCATGAAACGAATTTTCGTCGCATTAATCCTTTTAGCAGCTCTTAAAACATTCTCCCAGGTAATCACCCCTGCATCACTTGAGCAAATGGTGAATACGGACATTCCAATCACACAATACAATTCACATATAGCAACAGATAACACAGACGGTTATCTCGTTGTATGGACGACAGGAAGCAACGACGGCTCAATCTTCGGCAGGCGTTACGACAACACACACAATCCCATTTCAGACGAATTTCTAATCAACAATCAATCCAGCAACAATCTTCGACTCTCGCATTGGGAAGACGGAAAGTTCATTATCTCTTATCTCGAGTCCACTACCACTTGCAAATTCAATGTTATCAATGCCGACAACAGCATTGGCACCGAAATAACGGTTGGTACGAACATCACCGAATTCGATTTGGATGTACACGGAGATACACTCGTTTGCTTTTATGGCGACAATCTTCTCGACTCACAACTGTATCTGCGCGGATATAACCTGAATTCCAATGACTGGATAAACACTGCAGTTCAGGTCAGTGAAAACACCAGCCAGGAATACCAGTCTCCAAACGTCGTGATCCACAACAGTGGTCGCATGACACTCATTTACAACCTATTCATTCTAGTTTCCGGATGCTGCACATACGAAATGCGCATTATGCGGAAAACGTACTCTGCAAACTTTGTGGCCGAAATACCCGAAGCATATCTCTGGAACCCAAACTACGAAACCAATGTTGGCCCAGACTTATTCGCAACAGGGAATAACCTGGATGAAGTTATGATCACGGAAACGCACGGCACCACCTTTTCTCAACGTATGATGCGGCTCTGGATTCTGGATTCAAACGGCGGTCTTATAGTTAATAATGAATTCTTAATCAATGATGCCGGCGCCGATTGGTACAGCCGCATGGAAACACATCTTTACGACAACGGTGATTTTATAGTAGTGAAAGGCATACGTGTAGGCGGCTACCAAAACCCCAATCAGAATGAGGCCTATGCCATATTCGGGGCAAACTACAATGCGAGCAACAGCGGACTTGTGCAAATCAACAGCACATCGGCGGGTGAACAGGATTATGTTAATCTCGGGGTCTTTAGCAACGACGGTTTCGTTATTTCATGGTGTGGAAACGGATTCCAGGGTGATACACAAGGCGTTTATGTCAGAGCTTACAATCCGGTGGCATATCCCGGTGCATCGTTGCAAAACATGCAGAACATAAGCATCAGTGAAAACGGTTCCACTACCCAAATACCTGCAGTTCTCAATACAGAACCCACTGATGAAGTAATCGTTCAATTCTCGTCATCTGATCTCACGGAAGGCACATTGGAACCGTCACAGCTCGTGTTTACCCCACTCAATTGGAATATACCGCAATTCATCACGGTCTCACCAGTTGACGATGCAGCAGATGATGGCGATATAACATTCTCTATCGACATCAGCACTTCTGGTTCCAGTGATCCAACCTATGCCGCACTTCCTGCGGATAATAGTGAGATCACTAATCTGGATGACGACGCGACGTTAACACCGCCCGGAGATCAGTCCATTTGTCAATCAACCGGTATGAGCAGTGTTAATGCCATCATTGCGAACAACGGAGATCCAATCTTATCTGTAACCGCTACCAGTTCTAACAGCAATGTAGTCGATGACAACGACATCATCATCACACCCATTGGAATGAATAGTTATTCCATCAGCATCCAATCACTTGACAACAACAATCCCGGAACAACAG
>JBJXFC010000335.1:0-2624 GCA_046153915.1 Flavobacteriales bacterium | reverse complement strand
ATTCCGTTTTTCCTGCATCCACGCAGCGAAATGCGTCTTGACTGTTTGCAATCCTGCGTACCTGCCGGAGAAAAACCTCATTGGGAGCCTATTTCAGCAGGCGACTTCCTCGACGAACGCCTGGCGGAGATTGGGTTGAAAAAATGAGGATAATGAGATAATTGGATAATGTGATAGTGGGGCTGCGGCTTAATGATTGAGCATCGATTAGAACCATGCTTTTCCGTTTCCGAATTGTGCATTTTTCTGCGTCTCTGCGCCCTGCGGTTTAACAAATGTTGCAAAGCAATCTCTGTGAAACCCTCTGTGCCTCAGCGCCTCTGTGGTGAACCGCTACAGTTGCGCAGCAACCAAGTTAAATTAAACAGCAGTTGCGCAGCAACCCCCTTCCCTTACATTTGCACGCATTTTTGAAATTACCGCAAGGAATATGTTTGAGAACTTAACCGACAAATTCGACAGGGCCTTTAAAATCCTCAAAGGTGAAGGCCAGATTACTGAAATAAACGTTGCCGAAACGCTCAAAGAAGTGCGCCGTGCTCTTTTGGATGCCGACGTAAACTTCAAAACCGCCAAAGATTTTACCGATCGCGTAAAAGAAAAGGCACTAGGTCAGCAAGTTCTTACCGCAGTAAAACCAGGACAATTACTGGTGAAAATTACCCACGACGAGTTGAAAGAACTCATGGGTGGCGAAGCCGCGGACATCAATATTCAAGGCAATCCTGCTGTCATTTTGATGAGTGGTTTGCAAGGTTCTGGTAAAACAACCTTCAGCGGAAAACTGGCGAATTACCTCAAGACAAAGAAGAATAAAAAACCATTGCTCGTTGCCTGTGATATCTACCGTCCTGCGGCGATAGATCAGTTGCATGTGGTTGGTGAAGGCATTGGTGTTGAAGTCTATTCGGAACGCGAAAACAAAAACGCTGTTTCTATTGCTACCAACGCATTGAACTATGCCAAAGAAAAAGGCTTCAATGTGGTGATTGTCGATACCGCTGGTCGTCTGGCCATCGACGATGAAATGATGCGCGAGATTGAAGATGTGAAGAAGGCCATCAATCCTTCGGAAACGCTCTTTGTTGTGGATAGCATGACCGGTCAGGATGCAGTAAACACTGCACGTACCTTCAACGAACGTCTCAATTTTGATGGCGTTATTCTCACCAAACTTGATGGCGATACCCGCGGTGGTGCTGCTTTAAGTATCAAAAGTGAAGTGCACAAGCCCATCAAATTTGTGGGTATGGGCGAGAAGATGGATGCACTCGATGTATTCTATCCCGAACGTATGGCCAGTCGTATTCTCGGTATGGGCGACGTGGTTTCACTTGTAGAGCGCGCCCAGGAACAATACGACGAAGAGCAGGCCAAACGACTTGAAAAACGCATACGCAAAGACCAGTTTGACTTCAACGACTTCCTCGATCAGATTGCCCAGATCAAAAAGATGGGTAGCGTAAAAGATCTGATGGGCATGATTCCGGGTGTTGGCAAAGCGATGAAGGATGTGGATATCAACGAAGATGCCTTCAAACACATCGAAGCGATTATCCGCAGTATGACATTGGAAGAACGTGCTAATCCGGGTGTGATTAACATGAGTCGCAAAACCCGCATTGCAAAAGGTTCTGGAAGAAGCATCGATGAAGTAAATCGATTGATGAAACAGTTTGACCAGACCAAACAAATGATGAAAATGATGACGAACAAAACCCAGATGATGCAGATGATGAAGCAGATGAAGGGTGCACGCCGTTAAAAAAACCGTCGCATGAAAATCAGGATTCGGGGCAATTCCATTCGTTTGAGACTTACTCAACATGAAGTAGAATTGTTGTCTTCTGGTCAAAAAATTAAAGAATCCACACAGTTTTCGCTAGTGCACAAGTTGGAATATGCATTGCAGCCCTGGCACCTCAACATCATCGAAGCGTCTCTTGAAAACCACTCCTTAACCATTTCTGTGCCTGCTGACATGCTGGCAAAGTGGTCAGAATCGAATGAAGAAGGCCTTTATGGAGAACAAAGCAATGGCACGGATTCTCCTTTGAAAATTGCCATTGAAAAGGATTATGCCTGTCTCAAACCCCGCGATGGTGAAGACGAAAGTGATCATTTTCCTCATCCTGAATCAGGGACATCCAAATGCTAAAAGACCAACACGGACGAACCATTGATTACTTGCGACTGGCTGTAACGGATCGCTGCAATTTGCGCTGTTTGTATTGCATGCCTCAGGAAGGATTGAATTGGGAAAAACGAAGTGCCTTGTTGTCGTATGAAGAAATAATGCGGTTGTTGCACATCTTCTCTTCTCAGGGTATTACCAAATTGCGATTCACAGGTGGTGAACCATTTTTGCGCAAAGATTTTATGCAATTGCTTCGAAAAACAGTTGAAGCGAATCTATTTGAGAAAATCAGTATCACAACAAATGGAACTCTGACATCCGCATGGATTCCTGAACTAAAGGAACTGGGAATAAGCGGAATCAATCTCAGCGCAGATACATTCAATCCCGAGCGGTTTGCAAGACTTACACGCCGCGATGATTTTCAGGAAGTAAAAAAGACCTTCGACCTGCTTTTGAAATATGAAATTCCATTGCGCATCAATGC
>JBJXFC010000283.1:0-2969 GCA_046153915.1 Flavobacteriales bacterium | reverse complement strand
GGTCTCTTTATGATGGTCCAAGATCAATCGCTGGTCCGCCTGATCAGCCGCCGGGATAATGCCGTTTATTGGGTGGAAATTTATCCCGGTGTTACTCCTGTTTATTTTGCGGCGACAAGCACAGGATTGTTTAGCACAGAAATCCTCGATGGTTCGAATACAATTTGGTCGCTTGAGGGGGGGGATATTATTGGTAATTGTATAATCAACATGGTCGATGTTCGTCCCTATGATGGAAAGATTGTGGTTGGAACACATGGACGCGGAATTTTCTCCTCTTCGATGGAACCTGTGGAAGCGGCGGGAATAGAGAACAGTGAATTTTCATCCAACGAAGTGCAGATTTATCCGAATCCTTTTCATGACAGAATAACGATTCAATGCAATCTGGAATCCGCTGGTGATGTTGCCCTCGAAGTGTATGATACCTTTGGCAAACGGGTTTTTATTGAACGACGATTTAATTTACCACAAGGGAAACAGCAAATCGTCTGGAAACCCTTGGCAGACTTGCCATGCGGCGCATACATTTACAAAGTGGTGATGAGTGAAAAAACATATACAGGCAAACTTCTTTATCAATAAATTATGAAATACGCATCCGTTTTTTTTGTCATGTGTTTTACCTGTACACAGGTGATTTCACAAATGGTAATTGATATTACATCAACTCCTCAACTTACTCCGCTTCTAGACGATATCTATATTGCAGGTGATATGAATAATTGGGCTGAAGGCGATGAAAACTTCAAGCTAATTCAACAGGAAAATGGGCATTGGACAATCACGCTATCCGGCACGGAGAATGAGAACGTGGAATTTAAATTTACTCGCGGAACCTGGGCCAAAGTGGAAGGCGGAAGTAGTGGTGGATTTATTCCCAACCGAACTGCTGTATTTCAAAATGGCACCACACTGCAACTAACCATTGACGGATGGGAAGATATTGCCGGCAATCACACAGTTACAGAACACGTACGCATTCTCGATACGGATTTCTTCATGCCTCAGCTCAACAGAAGTCGTCGCATCTGGATTTGTTTCCCTGAAGATTATGACACTAGTGGAATTGACTATCCCGTCTGCTACATGCACGATGGACAAAACCTTTTCGATGCGGCAACATCCTTTGCTGGCGAATGGAATGTAGATGAATCTATGCTTCCTGTCATTGTAGCTGATTGCGCCTCAACAATTATAGTTGGAATCGACAATGGTGGTGCAAGCAGAATTGATGAGTATTCACCTTGGTTAAATGCAGAATACAACGAAGGCGGAGAAGGGGAGGCCTATGCAGATTTTATTGTAGAAACATTGAAACCTTTTATAGATGCTAATTTCAGAACATGGCCTCAACGCGAAAACACGAGTACGGCTGGCAGTTCATTAGGTGCATTGATCAGCATGTATATGCTTATCGAACACAATGAGGTTTTCTCAAAAGCAGGAATTTTCTCTCCGGCATTTTGGTTCAACCCTGAAATTTATGATCTCGCTGCTGATCAGCCTTTCTCTCAGATAACAAAAATGCTGATGGTCTGTGGAGACTCTGAAAGTGCAAATATGGTCACTGAAATGCAACTCATGGAGACAACTTTATTGACCAACGGATCTGCTGATCTTTATCTTGAATCGGAAGTAGTTTCCGGCGGTGAACACAGTGAGTATTATTGGTCGCAACAGTTTCCAATGTTTATTCAGGGCATTCTGAGTTGCATAACCGCTGTGCCTGAATTGTCTGGCGATGGGCAGGTAATCTTATTTCCAAATCCAGCGAAAGATCGCATTACGCTTCAAATGAAAGAAGGCCGTCTGTGGAGTGTCGATTATATCAATGCTGCGGGTAAAGTTGTTGCATCTCAACCACTGGACAGCCTGGAAGCCATCATGGATGTGAGCAGACTTTCAAGGGGTAATTATACGTTACGTGTGAAATATATGCCTTATCCAACAAGCACCGTTGTTTCAACCATCTTTAAACTTACATTGAATTAATCGCAACCAGATCGCATTATTTTCGGCCTTCAATTTTACATCATGAGTGAATCCGTTATATCTGCATCAAATGCACCCAAGCCTGTTGGTGCCTATCCACACGCCCGTCGCGTGGGAAACCTATTGTTTCTCTCAGGAGTTGGCCCGCGCATTGCAGGCAGCGATGCCAATGATAGCGGTGTGCCTGGACTCAAACTCGATAAGAACGGCAATTTCCTCGAGTTCGATTTCGAAGCACAATGCCGCAATGTTTTCGACAATGTAAAAGTGATTCTGGAAGCGAGCGGAAGCAAATGGGAAAATCTGGTCGACGTGACTGTTTTTCTTGTCAACATGAAGCGCGATTTCCATGCCTACAATCGTTTGTATGCCGAGTATTTCAAAGAAGCACAACCTTGCAGAACAACCGTCGAAATCAATGCGCTGCCAACACCCATCGCTATTGAGCTGAAGTGCATCGCGACTATAGATTAATAAAGCCGTGTTCATAATTCCATCTTTCACGAAATGAAGGGGTTATAAGTTTTTGTTTCTTTTGAGAAATTAAACTTTTAACCATGAAGATTTTTCTCTCTTTCTTGATTTGCATTTGTCTTGCAATGTTTTCAAATTCTGTGCTTGCACAATGCGATGGAGATGTTATTCCTCCTCAGATTACATGCGGCGCTGATATTGCCGTAAATAATGACTCCGGAGAATGTGGTACTTTCATTACACTTGAAGCGCCTGTGGTATTCGATGCCTGTGGTATTCAATCGGTATGGAATGATTACACAGGCACCGAAGATCCATCTGCGGTTTATCCGGTAGGCAGCACAACTGTTGTGTGGACTGCAGTCGACTTAAACGGAAATGAATCTACCTGTGTGCAGGTAATTACTGTCGGTGATAATCAATTGCCGATTATTTTGAATTGTCCGCCGGATATGGTTCTTCCTCTCAACGAAATCTGCTATCACACATTACCTGATTAT
>JBJXFC010000281.1:0-22116 GCA_046153915.1 Flavobacteriales bacterium | reverse complement strand
CTGGGACGCTTACCATTGAACGATGGAATTGGGTCAGGAATAGTTTTGATGCGGAACAACTTGCTACCCATGTTGGTATTGTTGCCATTGATGCTTGCAGAAACACTGATAGTGGCTTCTTTACCAGCCCCGGGGCGCACATTCCATTCGCCGTCTGAAACTTTGGTGAAAACATCACAACCCGAGCACGAAGGTGTCATCTGATTTGGTGAAACACCTGGAACAGAGATCTCAACCGGATTATCCAAACCGCGGTAGAATACGTTCATCTGTTTTGGCGAAACAACAAGTGCAGGAGCACCCACCGTGAATGGTGGGATGTAATACTTCAGGAATTGTTCCTGACCGTCTTTCAAATAGCTGATCTGGCCGGAGTAACCGTGTTGACCAAGGCTCAAACCACCGGTATTCACTGTGAAAATACACTTACCATCGGGACCAGAAGCGATTCCAGCACCACCGCCGCCCGAACCTGGAGTTCCTCCGTCAGTTGGCATTTGCCCCTGATATTCACCGCCGGGATAAATTTTGGTAGTGCTGTTTTTGTTGTAAGCAGCAAGGAAAATTTCAGCTTTGAATTCTTCTCCTTTCAAAACATAAGATTGAAGTGGAACTGCAGCTACTGTTACATCCGTAAACTTGATATCCGTAGCGTTAATACTGCCAGCCAGCCAAGCCATAATCTGAGCCTGGGTATTCATGACTCCGGTTTGCAACATGGACATCGTGGCAATACATGCGGCAAGAGGAGTATCGTGAAAACGATTTACTTCCCATTCTTCTTCATGATTGTCCAGATCGACTTCTTTCTTAAAGACGAAAGCACTATCAATACTGGCTACGATATCAGCAGGCAGAGATACTTCTGTACCACCAATATTTGTAACCTTGATACTTTTCATGAAAGCGGCATAGGATTCAAGTTTTTGTTTCAACATATTACCAGACCACTCATCCGTTTTTGGGGCCTGTGGTTTGGAGCCTATGAGAAACGCTGTTGCATCCGTGTTCTCGTCTGGTTTAGTTACCTTTTCTTTACCGGCTGCTGACAACATGTCCAGAGCTTTGCCATTTTCCATAAACTCAGCAAAGTTTTGATCTGTTTTAAGCGCACCTTTCATACTTGCAGCCATGGTTCTGGCTTTAAGTTCTTCCAGGTATTTTACTATTTCTTCCGTTTTACTTAAAACCTCTTTAGCTTTTTGCTGAAAAGGAACAGCCTTTTCTGCATCTTCTGGTTTAGGAGCGTTTAGCCCGGCCAACGATGCTTTTGCTTTACTGTCAAGGATTTCGGAAGTCTTCATCTGCGATCTATTGATCTGCAGAAATGCATTCAATACATCTTTAGAGATGTTCATTGCAAGAAGAGCGGTGAGTACGAGGTACATCATTCCGATCATCTTTTGTCTGGGGGTTTCTTTACCGCCTGCCATTTTTCCTTTGGTTTTTTTGGTTAATGTTTCTGTTTCTTACTCTCAGAGTAGCGATTAAAACATTGATTATTGGCGGGCAGTTCCCATAGCATTCAACATATTGCTATACACCGTGTTCAGCGATTTCAGGTTGCGAGACAGTTCAGCAATATTCTCTTTATACGCTTTTGTATCTTCAACAGAATCTGCAAGGTTTTTCACCAATGCATTCATGTCGCCATACATCATGCGTGTTTTTTCCATTTCCTGCAATTGAACTTCATACATACCGTTCAATGCACTCATGTTTTCAGACATCTTTTGCAAGTGGTTACCTACTGCAGCGCCATCTTTGGCATGATCGGTCAGGCCGGTCAACGCAGCAGAAGCGCTTTCGTATGTTGTTGCTAGAGCACTTACTTTATCAGATGCTTTGTTCAAAGAATCAGCATAGGCAGTAGATGCCGTTGCAGAGTCTGTGATATCAGAAAGGTTTTTAGCTTGCGAGCTGAATGAACGCATGCCATCACCAAGGCTGGCGATAAGTTCTGGTTCAATCTTCGCTTCAGCCAGCATGTTGTCGAGTTGAGCGCTAAGTGCGCCGCCACCGCCACCGCCGATTGCTGCTTTTTTACCTTTGTTTTGTTCTTTCAATGAATGTTTTGCTTCGTCGGGCAATGCAAGTTCAGGATAAACCAAAGACCAATCTGGTTCTTCATGTATAGGCTCAAATGCCGAGAAGAAGAAGATGAATGCCTCAGTTCCCAGTCCAAGGATAAGCATCAGAGATGCCCCGGGCCAGTGCTGAATTTTGAAAAGTGCTCCTACGATTACTACGGCTGCTCCAATTCCATAGAGCTTTGCCATGAACTTTTTCCACGCTTTACTTCCAGGTTTCATAATTTCTAAACGTTGTTAGGGTTGATTGTTATTTGATTGGTTTGAAAAAATACAGGTTTATTCGTTGTTAAAATCCTCTGGTGATACGTTTTTACCACGACCGAGGTAACTCATTACGCAACGGAAACCAACATAGGCTTTCGCTGAATCCTGGTATTCATAAGACCTTGTGCCAGTCTGAATGAAATACCCGATGTCTTTCCAGGAGCCACCGCGGATTACTTTGCGTTTCATACTTGGAGGATCATCCACCTGAGCGCGGTATTGATACTCCGGACTCATATCATGTGTGAATTCGTATACCGATTCATCATAAGCTGTATTGGTCCATTCTGCAACGTTTCCAGCCATGCAGAACAATCCATAGTCATTGGGCGAATAGGAATTGATTGGCACAGTGTGACAACCATTGTCTTCCACATAGTCGCCGCGCATTGGCTTGAAGTTGGCCAGCGGACATCCCAGGTTGTTACGGATATAAGGACCTCCCCAAGGATATGGAGCAAGTTCAAGTCCGCCGCGTGATGCAAATTCCCATTCTGATTCTGATGGCAGGCGGAAACGCTGTACAAAGGTCTCACCTTCGTAAGCTTTGAACTCATTCAGGATTTGTGTTCTCCAGCGGCAGAATGCCTGGCACTGTCCCCAGGTAACACCCACCACAGGATAGTCGTCATAAGCCGGATGCCAGAAGTAGTTTTCTGTAAGTGGCTCATTGAATCCGTAGGTGAAGTCGTGTACCCAACACAAAGTATCGGGATAAACAGCCACGTTTTCTTCGATGATGAATTGGGTGCGATCACTATGTGTACGCACAGAGTGAAGTTGGTTGAGCGAGTTGACATCACTCAATTCTTCATCCTTTCCGGCTTTGATAGCGGCACTTTCATAGTCGATCCACCAGAAGCGGTATTTCAATTTACGGGCATCAATTTCCTGACGATCGTAGAATTTATCCTGACCCTGAAGGTAGAAACCATCATAGATAACGTCGAAAACGTCTTCCGACTCCATGTCAATTTCATTCTCCCAGTCGAGGATATACCCCTTGTTGATGAAGCGGTCCATTTCTTTCCCGTCATCTCTTTCTGTGATGCTGTATCCTTCAATGTCGGCCTGCGCCAATGCATCACGCATCAGCGAGTCGCGCACCCACACCACAAACTGGCGGTACTCATTGTTGGAAATTTCAGTCTGGTCGATGTAGTAAGCAGGCAGCGTCACCGTCTTCGAACGCGAGTTCAAAGCATATGGCACGTCCTGATCACTCGGACCCATGGTAAAAGACCCGAAGTGAATGTAATTCATTCCGTACGGGTTGAGCTGTGTCCACTCTTCACGGGGGTAGACCCCGACGAGCTCTCCTCCAGGCGCTTGAAGGCAACTGGCAAAGACCACAGCAACGAATAGATAAAAGAACGATTTTTTCATGATTTCCCTTTTTTCTAGTAACTAAACTTCGCTGGTTGTAATGGTAGGTATTACTAAAAACTCTTTATTTCTAAACAATGAGGCAAGTTTATCAAGGGCTAAATACGCAGTGATAACTCGCCAGGTTTCATTTTATTTTACAAGAAGCGAGGATTGTGGTTCTTCGCCTTGATAACAATTGGGCAGAATTTAAAGCTGTAGGTTAGGAAAATTTCATGTGAGCCAGAGGAATAGGTCTTTATTTCAGAGGTTGTTACGTCATACGAATAGCCAATTCTGATGCCGTGTTCGCAGAGGTCTTTTGTAGGACTTAGTTTCTTTGCGGTGAAAGATTTCTGGAAACCTACATAAGGCGCAATTGCATCTCCGGGACGGAAGGCCAAACCTCCCCAAAGCATCTGATTCCAGAGTGCGTCGATGTTGATGTCGAACTGTGTTGCGTTGAAATCCGTTTTGATAAGTGCATTTGGGCGCAAAACGATATTGGCCGCAGGCAAAGCATATTCATATCCACCCATAAAGTAATAGTGGCGAGCCTGTTTCATGCTTAGGTCTTTAAATTCAGAAGCAGTGAGGTGAGTGGCAGAAGCTCCGACATAATAATTCCCTGGCTTATAGAGTGTAAAACCAAGCCCAAGATCAAATGCGCCAGCAACTTGTTCCCTATCCGGAATGGTTGGGTCATTTTGGTCTATGTAAATCCAATTTGCACCTAATTTGCTTTGATATCCGCCAAGAGAGGCCCCAAAGCCCAAAGTACTTCCGTTGTTTAAAAGCCATTTTGGAGCAAGATTAATGCGAAAAACATTATTCTGTTGCTGACCCAAAACTTCTGTGAAGAATGAAATACCAGCACCAATGCCTCCGGTGAAAGTGTTGGTCATCTGATTGAATTGACCATCGTAATTGAAGAGGTACGTTTTTGGATCCTTATCAAACCCATCCCACTGATCGCGGTGGAAAAGTGTCATATTGTGCATGCCGTTCATGCCTGTTGCAGCCGGGTTAAATGAGACACGATCAAACTGCCACATGGTAAGCTGTGGGTCTTGTTGTGCCTTTCCGATCAGAGTAACTATAGCTAACAAAACGAGGAGTAAGCTCTTCTTCATAAGCGGGTTTCTATTGGGTTTTAAGCAATTTTTTGGTTGCAGGTATTTAAAGGAAAGTGGCTAAAGTAGAAAGAATTTCCTCAGTCCCAAAAAAAATTCGACGGGATTGCAGGTGTCCCAGCCGAAAAGGAACTCCTGAAAGTGCGGGTTTCAGCCATTTCTATGGCATTAACTTGCTGTCAGACAAGTTTTTGATACGTTCGCCACCAGCGATCTGGCATCTCTTCGTTGGTTGCCTGCTGGTATTCTTCATAGGTGCATGGCACGAGGTGGTGCCGCTCGTATTTCACTTCCTGCCCAGTTGGATAAGGCACATCCATCCACCAGCGATCGCTTTTATTGCTTTTATAGAAAACAATTTCACTTCCTTCCTCGGCCAATGGAACAATGTACTTCATATACTCACTGTAGTCGCCAACGGGATAGTCTTGTTTCCGATGCGTCATTCCTTCCAGCATGCACCAAATCATTTGTGCAATGAGGTGGGCTGTTTGACCATCTCTGTCCAAAATCGGATTGTATTCATAGATGCCAAAACTGGATAACTTATCGCTCATACCGGCATAGCGACACATCTGTGCTATCTGATCTCCATAAAAACCATTTGGCCCCGCCCAGGCGCAGCCCGGTGCTTCACTCTGGCGAATGGAACCAATATCGATTGAGAGGATATCGGCATTGCGAATGATGGGTTCTGTTCGGGCAAGTTGCGGTTGCATTTCGCCCAAACGCCAGGTATCGAAATACATATTGCCCATCAGATCGAGCAATTCTGGTTCTGTAAGGTATCGCTGGTGTCCCACATTGCTGTAATTAAACAGGTAGTTTGGTTTGTGAAGGATTATGCGGTTGAGGTAGTTTCTGGAATCGGTTTCTCCATCACTTCGGCCAAAATCAAGCCGATAATCGATGGTAACGAGATTGACGGTTTGTTCCATGTGCTCGTAGGCCATGTAATTGGCATAGGTGAGATCCTGCGAGCCGCCAAGGATAACAGGCAGAATATTCTTCTTCAACAAATACTGGCACGTCTCATTCAGTGCATAGTAGGTATCGCTTATTTCATTGCCAGCTTCGATGTTACCCAAATCGATCATGGCTATTTTTTCATCGAATGTAAATAGGGCATAGAATTTTTCACGAATGGCATCTGGCCCATTTGCCGTGCCTTCATTTTTTCCTGCGGTACGATTTTCTTTTACACCGATAAATGCAACGCGTTTGCCTTCGATCTCATCCAGATCTCCGGTAAAAAAATGAACACATTTGGCCATCTGAGAAGAAGTTGTTTCTTCCTGGATGTATTTTGAACCGTCAATGAATTTGAAAAAAACTGAAATATCCATGCTCGCGAATTTCATTCAGCGTGCCAGTCGTTTCATGAAATTGCAACGGAGTTGTCGAAAGCCCAATGTTGATTGTGGATGGTAGTTGGTAATGGGTACTTAGTACATGGTAAGTGGTGTATGGCACTTGGTGCATGGTACATAGTGCATAATACTCCGCACCTGATACCAACTACTAACTACCAACTACTCCCCTTTCTTCCCCGCCGCCTTCTTCGGAGCTGCTTTTTTCTTCGGAGCTGCTTTCTTTTTCGGTGCGGCCTTTTTCACAGCCGTTGCTTTTTTGGCTGCAGCTTTTTTGCGGAAGGATGGATTGGCTTCCTGTTCTTCAATGGCGGCAAGCACATCAGTAAGACTTATTGTTTTAGGATCGGTGCCTTTGGGCAGTTTGTAGTTGTCCTTTTCCTTTTTGATATACGGCCCAAATCGACCCTGAATGATCTGAATTTCCGGACGCTCTTCAAATTTCTGCAACAGCGCCGCATTGATACCATTGATTTTATCTTCAATCAGTTGAATGGCGCGCTCCTGCTCGATGGTAAAAGGATCATCTCCTTCTTTGGGCTTCAGGCTTGTGAACGTGCTTCCCCATTTCACGAAAGGTCCAAAACGACCGATGGCTGCTGTGATGGGTTGTCCCTGATATTCTCCTACAACGCGCGGCAGATCAAACAACTTGAGTGCTTCTTCCAATGTGATATTGGTAATACTCTGGCCGGGACGAAGTGATGCAAATTTCTTTTCTTCGTCATCGCTTGCACCAATCTGCACCATCGGGCCAAAACGCCCAATGCGCGCAATGATGGGTTTGTTTGTTTTTGGATCGGTTCCCAATTCACGTTCTCCAGTCTGGCGTTGGGCTGTCTCCAACGTTTCAGCAACATTTTTGTGGAAAGGCGCATAGAACTTCTTCATCATGTCCTGCCACTCCAGCTTGCCTTCTGCTATTTCATCAAACTCCTGCTCAACACTAGCTGTAAACTGGTAATCCAGGATATTTGGAAATTGTTCGACCAGAAAATCATTCACTACCATGCCGATGTCGGTCGGAAATAGCTTGGATTTTTCTGCACCGGTGTTCTCAGATTTTTTTTCGTTGAAAATCATTCCTCCTTTTAAGGTGATAACATCAAAAGGTCGCGGAATGCCTTCTTTGTCTTTTTTCTCGATGTACTCGCGGTTTTGAATAGTTGAGATAGTAGGTGCATAGGTAGAAGGTCGTCCGATGCCCAATTCCTCAAGTCTTTTTACCAATGCTGCTTCAGAATAACGCGAAGGTTTTTGAGTATAACGCTGCGTGGCCGTCATATCAGCAAGATTGAGTTTCTGCCCAATGCTCAGTGGAGGCAGCATTCCGCTTCCACCATCTTCGCCCGATTCGTTTTCGTCGTCCTGACTTTCGATATAGACTTTTAAAAACCCGTCAAATTTTATCACTTCACCTTTGGCAAGCAATACATCCGTCATGGTGCTGATCGAAACTGTTGCTGTGGTTTTTTCCAGTTCCGCATCTGCCATTTGTGATGCAATGGTGCGCTTCCAGATCAACTCATACAGGCGCTGTTCATCGCGCTCTCCATCTACCTGTGGTTTGCTTATTTCCGTGGGGCGAATGGCTTCGTGAGCTTCTTGTGCGCCTTTGCTTTTATTGGTAAACTGGCGTGTTTTAGAATAACGTTCGCCATATGAAGTGGAAATTTCCTGACGTGCTGCATCCAATGCAAAATCACTCAGATTCACACTGTCTGTTCTCATGTAAGTGATCTTTCCACTTTCATAAAGACGTTGTGCGATCACCATGGTGCGCGACACACTGAAGCCCAGTTTGCGGCTGGCTTCCTGCTGCAGGGTAGATGTTGTAAATGGTGCTGCAGGAGTGCGTTTTGCTGGTTTGGTTTCCATATTGGAAATCGCAAAATCAGCTCCAACACATTTTGACAAAAATCCATTTGCTTCATCGTAATCTTTCAGTTTGCGCGAAAGATCTGCTTTGAGAATGGCTGTGCCCAGATCAAAATTACCACGCACATTAAAAAAGGAAGACGCAAGAAATTTTTCGATTTCTCTTTCTCTTTCTACAATAATTCTCACGGCAACACTTTGCACACGTCCGGCGCTTAATCCTTGTTTTACTTTTCTCCAAAGCACGGGAGAAAGTTCAAAACCCACCAATCTGTCGAGCACACGACGTGCTTGTTGAGCATTTACAAGATCTATATCTATGAATCTCGGTTTTTCTATAGCAGCCTGAATGGCTTTTTTTGTAATCTCGTGGAATACAATACGACGTGTTGTTTTAACGTCGAGTTTTAATGCTTCCGCCAGGTGCCATGAAATAGCTTCCCCTTCGCGGTCCTCATCCGTTGCAAGCCATACATGATCTGCTTTGTCTGCGAGTTTTCTTAGCTCCTTGATTACATCTTCTTTGTCTGCACTGATTTCATAAATAGGTGCAAAGCCTTTTTCGACGTTTATCGCAAGATCATTTTTGGGGAGATCACGCACGTGGCCATAACTCGATTTTACAATAAAGTCCTTTCCCAGGTATCCTTCTATGGTCTTGGCCTTGGCCGGTGACTCCACTATGACGAGGTTTTTACTCATTCTTTCTATTCGAACATTGATGGTGAAAAAATAAAATTGATCTCTTTCTCACCGGATTTAAAAGTCGGCAAATGTAGGAGACGTGTCGATTTTCAGTTCAGTTGCAGAAAATAGATATTTATTTTCGTCTTTAAATACCGGCTATTTCTGCGTTTTCATGAAGTTTCACGCCAATTCCACGGTGTTTGTCATCATAAAACTTGCAAAGTACCAGGATGAAAATCCAGAACGCCGACTATCCGAATTAGATTTGTCGGTTCAAAATTTCAGAATCGAGGATGCCGGATATAATTCATTTGTTGCCAGAATCAGTTGCCAATCAAATAGCAGCTGGTGAGGTGGTTCAACGTCCGGCCTCAGTGGTTAAAGAGTTGATGGAGAACTCCATCGATGCGGGTGCAGGCTCTGTAAAACTCATCTTAAAAGACGCGGGCAAAATACTTATTCAGGTCACCGATAACGGCAAAGGAATGAGTGAAACGGATGCACGAATGGCTTTTGAACGCCACGCAACTTCGAAAATTAAGAAGATTGAAGACCTCTTCACCGTGACTACCAAAGGGTTTCGTGGTGAGGCGCTGGCAAGTATCGCGGCCATTGCACAGGTAGAATTAAAAACCCGCCAAACGGGCGCTCAATTGGGCACGCGCATTGAAATGGAAGGTTCCAAAATCAAAGCCCATGAGGCGGATCAGTGCCCGGAAGGAACAACATTCTGGATCAAAAATTTATTTTACAATGTTCCTGCACGGCGTTATTTTCTAAAGAATGATGCCATCGAATTGAGGCATTGCATTGACGAGTTTCAGCGTATTGCATTTACCCATCCCGATGTGGAATTTCTTTTCACCCACAATGGAGCAGAAGTTTTTACACTTCCAAAAGCGCCTTTGAGACAAAGAATTGTGCACATGCTCGGCAATCGGTACAACGAAAAATTGGTGCCGGTGGATGAACGCACTGACATTGTAAACGTGAGTGGCTTCATCGGCAAACCCGAATCGGCCAAAAAAACACGTGGTGAGCAATTTTTCTTCGTGAACAATCGCTACATCCGCAATGCGTATTTGCACCATGCTATCATGAGTGCTTTTGAATCGCTGCTGCCTTCCGGTAGTTTTCCCTTGTACCTGTTGTACCTCGAAATTGACCCTGAACAAATCGATATCAATATTCATCCGACCAAAACGGAAATTAAATTTCGCGATGAAAGAGCGATCTATGCCATTCTGCTTGCAGCAGTAAAGCGTGCCCTGGGCAAATTCAATATTTCTCCGTCGCTAGATTTTGAGCAGGAAACAGCCATTCAGATTTCACCCTTACGGGCCGGTCAGGATGTACAATATCCAAAGGTAGACGTCAATCCGGATTACAATCCATTTGGTGCATCGGTAAAAAAGAACGACGCTTTGAGTGGTTGGTTTGATCGCCGTGAAAGAGAGCAGGGAGATTGGAAGGACATGTTGCAGGTGGCATTGGAGGTGAAAACGACATCACCGGCACAATCATCGGTAGAGGCACAAATGGACCATGAAGTCCAAACAGAAATTCAATGGGAAGATGATGCTCCGCCTTTTCAATTGCACAGAAAATACATTACACGAGCGTCGCGCACTGGTCTTTTGCTGGTAGATCAGCAACGTGCTCATCAGCGCATTTTGTTTGAGAAATACATGCGGCAATTGGAAATAGGAAGTGGCTATTCACAGCAACTTTTATTTCCGGAAACAATTGATATGGCAGCAGGTGATTTTGCTTTGTTGCATGCGGAATTCGACGCACTTCATGCACTGGGTTTTGAGATTGAGGAGTTTGGTGGAACCACATTTAAATTGAATGGAATTCCTGCCGATGCCGGAACATCCGATGGACAGCGATTGTTGGAAGACTTTGTTGAGCAAATTAAGAATGAAAGGCAATCCATCCAATACTCACCGCGTGAAAAACTGGCATGGGCTCTGGCACGCACAGCTTCAATCCGCTATGGCCAGATGTTGACCCAACCCGAAATGAAGGAGCTTCTGCAGTTGCTGTTTAAATGCGATATGCCCTACATTTCAGAAAACAACAAAGCGACAGTTGTGACTTTGTCGCTGCAACAACTCGAACAACAATTCAGGTAAGTATGATACAACTTTCGCCAGTTGTCAAAAACATAATCATAATCAATGCGATTATGTTTTTCGCGTCATTTGTTTTTGCAGAAATGGGTCGTGATTTCGACGGGATAATGAGTGGATATTATTTCTTATCACCCATTTTCAGGCCATGGCAATTGATCACACACATGTTCATGCATGCCAATCTTGCACACATTTTTTTCAATATGTATGCATTGGTCATTTTTGGCCCAGCATTGGAAAGTCGCTTTGGAGCGAAGAAATTTTTGTTCTACTACCTGAGTTGTGGTTTTGGCGCCTATCTTCTTCACGAAGGGATCAACCATTTGGAAATCCAGCATGCCATCAAGATGATCACTGGAGCAGAATACCAGGAAGTACTGGAACATGGATTGGAAGTTTTAAAGAGCAATCATATGTATCGAAACCAGTACATGAATACCATTATGTATGGCAACTTCATGGGTGTGGTAGGTGCATCAGGTGCGGTTTTTGGAATCTTGCTGGCGTTTGGTATGTTGTTTAGTGAAGTTGAATTGCGGTTGTTGTTTATTCCCTTTCCAATAAAAGCCAAATGGTTTGTGGTGATCTATGGTGGAATAGAATTATTGATGGCGCTTCGCAATGCTCCTGATGACAATGTAGCCCACTACGCCCACCTCGGCGGTATGTTATTCGGCTTCATCATGATCAAATATTGGAAAAGTAAAAACATGCTGTATTGAGTATGAATCTCTGGAAAGACCTGCAATCAAAATACAGACATGGCGATATCGTTTTGCGACTCGTATTGATTAATCTGGGTGTTTTTGTTGTCTTAAACATCTACCTCACTATCTATTATTTTCTTGAGATTCCATATCCCTCTTTTCTGGGCGACGATCTCACGCTATCCGCTTCTTCAGATTGGAGTGTGATGCTTCATAGACCCTGGTCGCTGCTTACCCATATGTTTACACATGAAGATTTTGGACATGTTTTTTTCAATATGCTCGCGCTTTATTTTATGGGTGGATTGTTATGGCAATTGTTAGGAACAAAGACAGTGCTTACATCTTATTTTTTGGGTGGGTTATCGGGTTTTACACTTTTTTTTATTGCTTTCAATACCATGGAACGATTCCAGGAGCCTGGTGGAAGTTTTATTATTGGAGCATCAGCGGCAGTCATGGGAATTACAATGACGGCAGCCGCTTTTGCGCCACAAATGCCGATCCGGATTTTTGGTGTATTGGAAATGAAGTTGATCTGGGTTGGCTTATCGCTCTTATTGCTTGATTTATTTAGTATCCGTTACGGAGTGAACAGCGGTGGCCACATTGCACACATAGGAGGCGCTGCATTTGGATATTTTTACGGCTGGAATTTAAGAACTGGAAAAAGTATGTTCAAATGGTTTGAATCAATCATGCAGCGTCTCGGAAATTTACTTTCACGCAAGAAAAAAATGCGTGTTACTGTAAATCACGCCCGCCCGAAGTCTGACGAAGAATACAATCAGGATAAAAAATTGCGACAGGAACGTATTGATTTTATACTCGATAAAATTGGGAAGTCGGGTTACGAGAGTTTATCGAAGGACGAAAAGGAATTTTTATTCCGCCACAGTCAGAAGTAAACCCAGATTCGGCGTAAGGATGCGTGACGAAATGCAAAAGATCAATAATAACAAGGGCTCGCACAATATTTTTTGATGCAGGTGTAGCCTGAGCTACATCAAATCACAAAATAGAGCAAGTCCTTGGTATTGAAGATATTTTGCATTGCAGTAGAATTCTAACGCCGAATCTGGGTTAAAATCAACTTACCAAATTACCGGCACTTTGCCATGCTCTTTCAGGTAGGTATTTGTTCCCGAGAAATGATGGTTCCCAAAAAATCCATTGTAAGCTGAAAGTGGCGAAGGGTGCACACTTTTTAGGACAAGGTGTTTTTTGGTGTCAATCATATTTCCTTTTTTCTGAGCATAACTTCCCCAAAGTAAAAACACGACATTTTCTTTTTCTTCGTTTATCAATCGAATCACACTGTCCGTGAAGGATTCCCAACCCTTTTTTTGATGCGATCCAGCGGTGTGTGCGCGAACAGTAAGGGTTGCGTTGAGTAACAATACCCCTTGATGCGCCCATCGTTCGAGATTGCCGGATTCGGGTATTTCAATACCGATATCGCCTTTTATTTCCTTAAAAATATTGACCAGAGAAGGCGGCTTTGTCATTCCATCCTGCACAGAAAAACACAATCCGTTTGCCTGTCCGGGACCATGGTATGGGTCTTGTCCAAGGATGACAACTTTTACCCCGTCAAACGGACAATAATCAAATGCAGAAAATATCAATTTGCCCGGAGGATAACAAATGTGAGAGGTGTATTCTGATTTCACAAATGTTTTGAGTGATGCGAAGTAAGGCTTGGAAAACTCATTTTCCAGATGCATTTTCCATGAATTTTCAAGTCTTACATTCACAGGCCAAGTGTAGAACATAAATCTCGTTTTATGGTTGATGAAAACAAAAGGATGATGAATTACTTTGCGCCGTGCCTTACATCGAAAATAAAATAGCCGAAGGAGAACACCAGCGGCTTGATTTTAAATACGCCGTCAACGACTCCCGAAAAATTGCCATTTCGCTGAGTGCTTTCGCCAATACGGATGGAGGCACTTTGCTCATTGGAGTGCGCGACAATGGTTCTATTGCCGGAGTAAAACCCGATGAAGAAATACACATGGTATAGGCCGCCGCAGAGGTGTATTGCAGGCCGCGTGTAGAATTTTCTTCTCAGCTTTGGAAAAGTGACAACAGGTATGTGCTCGAAATTGTGGTTCCCCCATCGCCCCAAAAGCCTCATTTTATGATTGATCAGGAAGGTAATTTCAAGGCCTTTATTCGCAAGGATGATCAGAATTTACCGGCCAATGCGGTTTTACTTGAGGTGTGGAGAGGCGAGGAAACAGAACGGCCACAGAAATATTTCCACACCGAAAAGGAGAAACGGATATTCAATGTTTTGCAAACAAATGATTCACTTTCTCTGAGTCAGTTGGTTCGCATGACACAAATCCCGCGAAATATCATGGTCAAGTTACTGGCACGTTTTATTCGTTGGGATCTCATACAAATGGAATTCGCTCAGGACCAGTCCAGATTTAAATTGAAATAATGCCATGATCTCTAAATTGAGGAAATTCGAAAACCTGCACATTCTATTCTGGCTGATAAAAGACGCCTCATGGGTGAGTGGTTTCAATACGCTGGGGGTGATAATGATCATACCAACATGGCTGATGGCAGTTTGGATTACCTGGAAATTACGCAATTCAATGACTGAGTTGGCCCACAATCTGGCCGTAATCTGCTGGATTTCGGCCAATTCGATTTGGATGATTGGTGAGTTTTACTACAACGACACTACGCGTTTTCCGGCCAAAATGTTGTTTTTTTCAGGAATTGTCATTCTTACAGCTCATTATTCCTGGCAGTTCGTGCTACGCTTAATGGGAAGGAAATCAGGCGAAATGGAGTAAATTTGCTAGCCGAATAATTCAAAACACCTGATCAGTCAAACCTTTGCTCAGTTTTTCTCGTAAGTTGGGGTTTTGTATCTTTCGTCTGTATTTATTCGCTTGTGATTATCATTTCAAACATGAAAAAACTTGTCTTAATTGTTCTGCTTATCGGTTTACTAGTAAAGGGAAATAGCCAGGCCTTTACCAATGTTGCGGTTGAAGAAAATGTGCTCATGTTCAATTTCGGTGCTTCGGCTCTGGGCGTTGGACTTAGTTTCTATGATTACGACCACGACGGCTGGGATGATTTTACATTTTCAAGTCTTAGCGATTCGCTTGTTCTTTATCGCAATCTGGAAGGAAATGGATTTCAACGCTTCACACTTTGTGAACCCAGTTCCGATGCCAAGTCACCAGTTTGGGTGGATTATGACAACGATGGCGATTCAGATTTTATCTGGACGAAAAGGTCAAGTGGCACCAGGCTTTATCGCAATGACGGCAACATGGTTTTTACAGATGTAACAGCGAATTTGAATATTCCGGATCCACTTGGGGTGCACATCTACGGCGCAAACTGGGGAGATTATGACCGCGATGGATTTTTAGATGTTTACCTTTCTACCTACAATTACTTCAACGGTATTTACAATTACCTTTTGCACAACAATGGTGATGGCACATTCACCAACGTAGCTCCTCAGGCAGGTGTTTCGAATGGTCTCAAAGCATCATTCGAAGGTGTTTGGCACGACTTCAATTTTGATGGCTGGCCGGATTTGTATGTTATCAACGACTTGAGTCAGGGCAACGACCTTTATATCAACGATGGAGACGGAACATTTACCGATATGACAACTTTCAGTGGCCTGAAAGGCATAGACCTTCAAAGCATGAGCAATAGTATTTCGGATTTTGACAACGATGGAGATTGGGATGTCTACGTAACCAATACTGCGCCCGGGAATGCCTTTTTCGTAAACAATGGGTCTATGGTGTACTCCGAAATGGCTGCTCAGGCGGGCGTCACAGTTAATACCTGGTGCTGGGGTGCCAAATGGATCGACTACGACAACAACCTCCTTGAAGATTTGTATGTGGCCACAACAACCACGTTTCAAAATCAGGATTATTTTTACATCAACAACGGTGATGGTACTTTCACAGATCCGCAATTCCCTGAATTCAGCACTGTTTTTGCCCAAACATTTGCATCGGGGAAGGGTGATTTTAATAACGATGGTTATTATGATTTGGTCATATCTGCACAGGGCGATAGTTGTTTTCAGATTATGAAGAACAATGGAGGAACAAACAATTGGGCCAAGCTTTCATTGCAAGGTGTATGGAGTAATCGAGATGCCGTTGGAACATATATTCAATACTACGTGGGCGGCAATCGTTATCTGAAGTATACCGCTTGTGGAGAAGATTTTATTGCACAGGATTCACAGCACGAAATTCTGGCAATGGGCCAATATGAAAGCATCGATAGTCTGATAATAACGTGGCCGCGTGGTCTTGTAGAGAAGCTTTACGATATTCCGGCATCTTCGTGGTTGCATCTTGTTGAAGGAGCCAATACCAATATTGGATTGATAGCAAACAATGATGGCGTTTTGTGTGGAGCCGAAACAATTTCAATATCCGTAGATGATTATGCATCCTATCTCTGGAGTACCGGCGAGACTAGCCAAAGCATTGCGGTTGATTCGGCGGGCCTTTACACGGTCGTTGTAATGGACGAAAATGGATTTCAATTCACTGACGAACTATTGGTTATTCAACAGGATACGCCTGTCTACGAGATTATCACAACAGAACTCGATTGCTGGTATTCTGAAGATGGAGTAATTGATATCATGCATGAAGGAAGTGATGATGTTATTGTCTGGGATGATCTCAGTACCGATTTCACACGAACGGGTTTATCCGAAGGTGAATATTCATTTACGATCATGAGCATTGCTAACTGCGAAAGCTCGCAGACTGTTTCGTTGATTGCACCGCAGGCCATAGAAGCAGCAATTTCGTCTACACCAGTCTCTTGTCATGATGCTTCAGATGGCACAATCTCAATTGAACCTTCAGGGGGAACTGGGAATTTGACAATCGACTGGAACGGCATTGATCCACTTCAATTAGCGGCAGACGACTATTCGATTACCGTTACGGATCAACTTGGATGCGATTTGGAACTGAATATTGAAATCACAGAGCCACCGGCGATCACCGCTAATGTTGAAACAGATGATGTAACATGTTTTGGACTGGACAATGGAATGATTGTGATTGTGCCTTCTGGTGGAGTTGGGCCTTATAACATCGATTGGCAAGGAGTTGATCCTGAAAATGTGCCGCCAGGAGATTTCACGGCCATTATTTATGATGACACCGATTGTCAAAAGGTCATCAATTATTCCATCAACGAGCCTGCACTTTTGAGCATCAATTTCACCACATCCAATGTTACATGCCCCGGAGGCAACGATGGCACTGTCGCTGCATCGGTTGTTGGAGGAACAGGCAATACAAGCGTCGACTGGAATGGATTAAATGCCGATGCATTGCCTGCTGGTACTTATACCGTCGAAGCTGTTGATGAGAATAGTTGCCAGACCTCGGAGCAATTTACAATTACCGATCCGGATGATTTTGAACCCAATCTGATTACTGAAGAAGCAAGTGACCTGGGCAATGGTTGGGCGAGCGTTACGCCTGGCGGAGGAACTCCTCCATATACCTATTGGTGGACAAACAACGACACCGATAGTCTGGCCCAGGATTTAGAACAGGGAGATTATTCGTGTTACATATTGGATGCGGCGGGTTGCGAGTTTATTCTGGACGTAACGATTGGCTTCAATGGTGTTGCTGAAAATAACAGTGCAGGCAATTGGCAGCTTTACCCGGTGCCTGCAACAGATTTTCTTTACCTGAATTCGGCCAATGGACGCATTGCCAGTGAAATTCGTGTGACTGATGTCACAGGTAAAGTAGTCCTTTCAGTTTACCGAATCAACAGAATCGAAATTTCAAGTTTGTCGGCAGGAACTTATGTACTTACCGTTTCAGATGGAGATGAAATACAGACCATGCGCTTTGTAAAGGATTAATCGGTCAATTGTCCCGATCAAATTTGTTAAATAACCGGCAAATGCGCAATTTTTTTGTTTTTTGTATAGCTTTGACATTCCAATAATCACACAACTACCAACCAATAACCAATTAAACACATTTAACTATGGTGAATTTTACTTTTAAGAAATCCATGCTGCTTGTTTGGGCCTTTCTTGGAGGGATTACCCTTTCATGGTCGCAACAATCTGTAGCCCGACAATGGGATGAAGTTATGTTGAACTGCATCCGAAAGGATGGCGCAAGGCCTACCGTCCAGGCTCACAGATTGTGTCATGCCGGCATTGTTATGTGGGATGCATGGGCTGTTTATGATGACAATTCTCAGCCTTTCCTTCTTGGTAATACATGGGGTGGTTTTACCGTTCCTTTCGATGGTATTGCCATTCCTGAGGATGTACAAGCAGCCCAGGAAGAGTGCATCAGTTATGCGATGTACCGTTTCCTGCTAACACGATACGCTGGTGTACCCGCCGGAAACCTTGCCACCGTGCAGGGGTATATCAACACACTGATGACTTCGCTGGAGTACGATCCCGCAATAACATCTACCGATTATTCAGATGGCGATCCCGCAAAATTGGGCAATTACATTGCTGCTCAAATGCAGTTGTATGCGTTGCAGGATGGTTCCAACATGGGTAACAATTATGCCAATCAATACTATCAACCGGTAAATGGTCAATTGCAACCACAACTTCCGGGTAATCCGAATTGTTATGATCCAAATCGCTGGCAAACGCTTTGTCTTAATCTTCAATGTGATCAGGCATTTCCGGATACGTGTGTCATAATTCCCTGCAGTGCACCAGCTTTGACTCATGAGTTTGGCAATGTGAATCCATTTTGTATGACCGAAACTGATCTCACTATTCATCAGCGCGATGGTCACGATTGGTTGGTTTATCATGATCCCGGACCACCACCACTTCTCGACGTCAATGTTCAGACAGGTCTGGAAGATCCATACAAATGGGGCTATGTGCTCAACAGTGTTTGGCATTCGATGCATACCACCGAAGATGGCGTGATGATCGATATTTCACCTAATTCAATTGGAAATGTATTGACATATCCCCAAAGCGTTGCAGAATATCCAAGCTTTTATGATATGTTCAATGGAGGTGATACAGGTGAAGGCTATGATATCAACCCGGCTACCGGCATGCCTTATCCCGAACAAATAGTGCCGCGTGGTGATTATACCCGCGTTCTTTCAGAATATTGGGCAGATGGTCCACAATCGGAAACACCTCCGGGTCACTGGTTCAAATTAATCAACGAGGTGAATGACCATCCCGATCATCAAAACCTTTGGGAAGGTCAGGGAGAACTAATTGACGATCTCGAGTGGGACGTTCGTTGTTATTTCACACTGGGTGGAGGTATTCTCGATGCCGCCATCGCTTGCTGGGGTGCCAAGGGGTATTACGACTATACTCGTCCAATCATGGCAATCCGTGCGATGTGTGACTTCGGCCAATCAACCGATTCTCAGTTGCCAAATTATCATCCTGCGGGCATTCCATTGTTGCCAGGTTTCGTAGAATTGGTAGAAACAGGCGATCCATTGGCAGGAGACAATGATGAAAACGTGGGTAAAATCAAATTGTATACCTGGTCTGGGCCGGAACCAGCTACAGGTCAAAATGGTGTGCAATGGATACTTGGTGAAAACTGGTGGACCTATCAACGTCACACATTTGTAACACCTCCATTTGCCGGATATTATTCTGGTCACTCAACCTACAGTCGCACAGCTGCCGAAATTCTCACACTTATTACAGGTGACGAGTATTTCCCTGGAGGAATGGGAGAGTTTGTTGCTCAACCAAATGCCTATTTGTTGGCAGATGCAGGACCATCCGTTGAAGTAAAATTGCAATGGGCCAAATACCGCGATGCTTCAGATCAATGCAGCCTTTCGCGCATTTTTGGCGGACTTCACCCACCGCAGGATGATATTCCAGGTCGCATGGTTGGTTCTGTTGTAGGACCAGAAGCCTTCAATAAAGCGAGTGATTTTATAGAAAATGGTTATCCTCACGTGGCAGGTGTTACACCAAGTGATGTGCTGATAACTGATATTGACAATAACCAAACGTTTACGGTAACTATCGAGTTTACCAAAGTAATGGATCCTGCATTTATTCCAGTTGTAGCTTATAGCAACGACGATCCAGGTGCTACTCTCGGAACCTCAACAGGTGAGTGGATTAGCGAATCAACGTACGTTCTTACTTACACCATTGCCGACAACGAAGAAACACTTTCAAATGTGCGCTGGCATGTGAGTGAAGCGCGTGATCTCAATGGCAATGTTGTTATTCCTGCATCAAGTCAGCCTGTTATGGTTGATACGCGCAATCCATTGGTGGAAGAGTTTGTAGCTTCAGCATCTTCACTTAATCAAAGTAACGTGGGCGCTGATCAAATGACTTTCAACGTCACTTTCGACGAAGCCATGGATGTAAATACGACACCTTCATTTGATTTTAGTGAAGCGTCATTGAACCTTTCATTTATTTTGAACGAAACTTCAAGCATGTGGATGGACAACATGAACTACATGGCGGTGTTTGATCTGATCGATAACGATGATCAGTTTTCTGATGTATCCGTTTCTGTTATTTCTGCCACGGATGCAGTTGGCAACCTTCAGGTAAACAATGATCAGGTAAACGTATTTGACATTGACACAAACGAACCAACTGCAACCGTTTCATTGGATGACAATGCATTGAATGAATTGGATGCAGTGGACAACGTATTGGTAGTGTCTGTTTCGTTTGATGAAACGATGGATCAACAGGTAGTTCCAGAACTCAACTTCCCTGCTGAAGATCCACTTACTGCCGGACTCGTTCTAAACACCGATCTAAGCGGTTGGGCAGACGACATGACCTACAATTTTGTATTTGATCTGTTGGATCAGAATGCAGAACTATATGACATCGACATCGCTTCGGCTTCAGGTACTGACATGATGGGCAATACACAATCAGGAACTTTGGATGCAGATAATTTGGACATCGATACACGTGCTCCGCTTGTTGCGAACACAACTTCCAATGATGCCTTAATCGCTGATGCCAACGAAGGCGTTGGAAGCTGGACACTGGACATTACCTTCGATGAGTTGATGAATACTTCTGTTACACCAACCATTTCTTTCCCATCAGAAGATCCTTCTTCCACTATTTCTTTGAATGGCGAAAGCACGTGGGATGCAGATCAGATGACCTATCATGCCTCATTCGACGTAGCGGATGCAAATATTGAATTAAGCAATGTTGATATTGAAGTCACAGGAGCTGCAGATAGATTGGACAATACCCAGGAGGTTTCAGAAACGTCTGATTATTTCTCCATTGATACACGCAATCCGGAAGTGGAATTGTTCACTGCCAATGACTATGAAATTACCGATGAGAATGAAGGACAGGCAGCATTCTGGCTGGTTGCGATTTTTGACGAAGCCATGGATGAAAACTCTGCACCAGCATTTTCTTTCCCATCTGAAAATCCTTCTGGTGCAATCACCTTTAACCCTGGTGAGAGTGATTGGCTAAATAGCATGACATACGTGGCCAAGTACAATGTGGCTAACGTGAACTTCACTTTGTTGGATATCGACGTTAATGCAGCAGGTTTGAATGATCTGGCCGGCAATGATCAGGTGAATATTTTATATACCGATTTCTTCGATATTCAACTTGGAGTTGGTATCTATGAAATAGGAGATCAGCAGGTATTGGTTTATCCAAATCCTGTTACATCTGGCAAAGAACTCGTTGTGAGTATGGATCAGATTCCATCAGGAATGATAATCCAGTTGATCAACACTTCTGGTCAGATTGTAGCGACACCTTCCAACGCGAATGTGGCTGGCAATCAAATCAGTTTTGATACAGCTAACCTTGCTGCAGGAATGTATTTCGTGAATATTTTGAGTGACGGCGGAAACGCAACCTTCAAAGTACAGATCGTAAAATAACGGTACCGAATTTGTTAAAAGGCCCCGGAAAATTTCTCCGGGGCCTTTTTTTATCGGGTATTTCCTTTAGAGCCTGGTTAGGATTTCATGAATTGAATTGTTATAAGTGAATTTTTAGTTCAGACCAGGCAAAATTTCTGAGAATAGTGGTTCCTATTTGAGAAAATTTTAACCCAGAATCCGCATTAGAAATCGCAACGAAACGCAAAAGCGCAATAAAATCAGGCGTTCCCGCAAGATTTTATGACGAAGGAATGGTGAACCATTTTAACCTAGATTCGGCATTAGGATTTATGACTAAATGCAAAAGATCAATAATAACAAGGGCTCGCGCAATATTTTTTGATGCAGGTGTAGCCTTAGTTACATCAAATCACAAAATAGAGCAAGTCCTTGTTATTGAAGATGTTTTGCATTGCAGTAGAATTCTAATGCGGAATTTGGGATTAAGCCCGCGTCCCATTAGATTTGCCGCCGCTTTTGGGGGTATAGCTCAGCTGGCTAGAGCGCTTGCATGGCATGCAAGAGGTCATCGGTTCGACTCCGAT
>JBJXFC010000249.1:0-14159 GCA_046153915.1 Flavobacteriales bacterium | reverse complement strand
CATTGTGAATAACCTTTCCGAGTAAATAGGCTCCACCGATTGAACCAATCAGCGACAGTGTACCAAAGCCCAGAATGATTTGTTTGTCAGCGTACTTTCCAACCAGGAATAACTTAAAAATATTGTTGAGCATGTGCACTACAGCAGTAGCCGCAATGGCAATATCTGGAGGAAAAAAAAGCAGGAAAGCAGGGAGCAACAAAGTACCCAAACCGAATCCCGAAAAGAAACTCAAAAACGCTCCAGAAAGAGCTACCACTATAACCAATGCATAATCCACTCGTGCGAAAGTATTGAATACCTTTAGGATACGTTACTCTCCAAATGCAAAATCAAATGCAATGATCCAACAGAAAACCATCAGCAATATCAAAAAGAGTAAACGGAAATTGACCTTTAGTGAAATAGAATTGTTTGTCTTCATAACGAGTGCAAAGCAATTCAATTGAGATTATCAAAATAAAAACCCTATTTGAAAAAACAGAAAATTATTTTTTACCATCCGCAGCAGAAGGCACGGATAGTTCGGACGATTTGACCTTCGTGGTGTCAGTTGGCGGGGGAGTTGCAGTGAACAAAATACTGAACAGGTTAAAATAACCCTGCGCAAGATTGGAAGAACTTTCCTTTTTCTGTTCTTTCTTTGGATCGCCTGTATTCGCAACCGTTTCAGTGCCGGCAGCAGCAACTAAGCTACTGAAGAAGGCAAAACAAAGTATAAATGCGGCTTTTTTCATAGTGGAATCATGATTGAAGGTGCGCCAAAATAGCAGAGTAATTATGTCAGACCAAACAAATTTAACGAATATTAAGAATGAAGTTTCCGACAAAACGAAAATAACGGATGCCGTGTTGATCTCTGTTTTTTTTCTATTTATCTGCTGGATGCTTTTTTTTATGGACGAATTTCTGGGTTTTGGCTTGAAAAGACATGGCTTGATTCCCCGAACTGCCGAGGGATTAAGGGGAATTTTCACCATGCATTTCCTACATGGTGACTGGAAACATATTACCCAAAATTCGCTTGGATTTTTGGTGCTCAACTCGTTTCTTTTTTACTTCTATCGACCAATCGCCTGGAGAGTATTTTTCTCTATTTTGTTCATTGCTCCCATTTTTGTGTGGCTTTTCGCCCGTGGAAACAACCACATTGGAGCCAGTTTACTCATCTACGGCGAATTTGCCTTTCTCGCAGTGAGCGGCATTGTGCGGTACAATCCGCCCCTTATGCGCGTTGCCCTTGTAGTGCTTACTTATTACGGATCACTCGTTTGGTACCTATTTCCGATTGAAGCCAGAATTTCATTTGAAGGTCATATCGCAGGCTTTGGCATTGGGCTCGTGACAGCTATTTTGTGGCGAAAACTTGGACCACAAAAGAAAGTTTATCAATTTGAAACAGAGCCAGAATTGCCCGATGATGAAAATGCATATTGGAAAATCCCTGAAAATCGTCCGGCAGAACTGCCTTCTAATCCCCCGATTCCTGCATCAGAACCTACGACCATTACCGTGAAATACCATTACAAAGAAAAAAATGATGGCGAATTGAAATAAGCTCTCACTTGCAATTCATTTTCAAAATCAACCAAAAATGCGAATAAGTGTAAATTGTACACCTTGGGTTTTCATTACATTCGCCTTCCAAACCAGTATTAACCAAATGAAAGTCCTTTACCTCACCCTTCTTTCATCCGCTATTCTATTTTCTTGCGCGGAGACAGGAAGAAAAGACCACACTTCCGAAGCAAAAATCACAGGCCATGACGAAACCCGCGTTTTGCAACATCCTGAATGGAGTAAAAACGCGACGATATACGAAGTCAATATTCGTCAGCACACTCCCGAAGGTACTTTTTCTGCGTTCGAAAAAGATATTCCACGTTTAAAAGAAATGGGCGTTGACATTTTGTGGTTAATGCCTATTCATCCAATAGGTATTGTAAATCGTAAAAAAACGCCCACCAGTTTGGGAAGTCATTACAGCGTGAAAGACTATCTTGCTGTAAATCCCGGTTATGGTTCTATGGATGATTTTAAACGTCTGGTTAATACGGCGCATGAAAATGGCATGAAAGTCATCCTCGACTGGGTAGCGAATCATACAGCATGGGACAACGAATGGATCAAAACACATCCCGAATGGTATGTGCATGATAGCATAACCGATACCATAGTTCCGCCGGTAGCAGATTGGAGTGACGTTGCCGATTTGAATTACGAAAATCAGGAGATGCGCAAAGCAATGATAAACGCCCTGAAGTATTGGGTGCGGGATGCAAATATTGATGGTTACCGCTGCGACGTTGCCATGATGGTACCCACAGATTTTTGGAACGATGTGCGCACCTCGCTCGATAGCATCAAGCCTGTTTTTATGTTGGCTGAAGCTGAACAAAAAGACCATCACCTAAAAGCATTTGACATGAGTTACTCGTGGGAATTTATGCACGTTTGCAACGAAATAGCGAAGGGTAAAAAGAAGCTAAGTGATATCGATACATATCTCGCAAAACAGGACACGGCATTTCCGCGAAGTGCATACAGAATGTCCTTTACAACCAATCACGACGAAAACTCGTGGAACGGAACAGGCTATGAACGCCTTGGCCCAAGCAGACAGGTTTTTGATGTACTGGCATTTACCATTGCCGGTATGCCATTGATGTATACCAGTCAGGAAGGAGGCGAACAATACCCGGATGGAAGAGCACATCGCCTGAGTTTTTTTGATAAAGACACCACAAATTGGAATGGCTACAAATACCAGGATTTTTACAGCAAATTACTCCATGTACACCGCGAAAATCCGGCCTTATGGAATGGTGAGTTTGGCGGAGAGTTTAAAAAAATCAAAACAAGCAGCGACGATATTCTTTATTGCTTCATGCGAAAAAAAGACAACAATGAAGTTATTGTTTTACTCAACTTTTCTGACAAACCACAAAAGGTCGATTTTATAGATGCCATGCCTGAGGGCGATTACAAGAGCATTTTTAATTCGCAGCTGATGGCATTGTACACCAAAGGAAGCGAAGAATTGCCTTCTTACGGATATCAGGTTTTTGTCAAGAATTGATTAATACCGCATAGTTGAATCAGCTTATCGCCGATAACAAGGTTTCCACCCTGCGCGCTTATCTGCTGGATAGAATTGGCAGTGTATACAGTGCGCGGGAAAGTCAAAACATGACCCAACTTCTGTTTCAGCATTATCTCGGCTGGGATAGGTTAACGTTGCAATTGCATCAGGGTGATCGACTGAGTGAAAGTGAAATTTTACAATTGCAATTTGCCCTTAAACGGATACTCAAAGGCGAACCTATTCAATACATTACCAAACATGCATGGTTTCGTGGATTAGATCTTATTGTGGGCCCGGGAGTGCTTATTCCACGACCTGAAACGGAGGAACTTGTGCAACTCGTATTGGATGAAAATCGGCAAACCAAATCTCCACGAATATTGGACATCGGAACCGGTAGCGGTTGCATTGCCCTTGCACTAAAATTTGCGAGGCCTGATGCACAATTAACTGCAATCGATATTTCGACCGAGGCATTGACTATTGCAAGAAAGAATGCCGAAAATCTCAATCTCAAAATTGAATTTGTTCACGCCGATGCATTATCAGCCCCAATGATGTCGGAGAAATTTGATGTTATTGTTAGCAATCCGCCCTACGTTTTGGAAAGTGATAAAGGATTTATGTCTGATAACGTTCTAAACCACGAGCCACATAATGCCTTATTTGTAGCCGATAATGATCCACTTTTGTTTTATAGGAATATCCTAAACTGGAGCAGGCATTTGCTCACCCCGGATGGTTTTGTTGCCTGCGAAATGCATGAGTCGATGGAAATTCCAATGGCGGAAATGCTTCTCGAAAATGGAATTTCTTCATTTTCATTTCATCGCGATCTACAGGATAAAACACGATTTGTACGTTATAAAATTTAACAACAATGAGAATTATTTCAATTTGCTTGCTGCTTGCAGCGTTCCTTTTTGGCTGTGTAAGCGCCGATCACAAAGTAAAAAAAAACGATTACACATCGTTTATCCTGGGTTTGGCAAGTCCTATTCGATTGAATCACGACACAACAATTGTCTTTCTTACGGATTACTTTCCAGATGCTGCCGGAATTGAAAGTGCAGACCTGGAAGGAGTAAAGTACAAACCGGATAATGCTGGAAAAATCTTCATCGCACAGGAGCTCACTGCCCCAGTTGGAAACCTGATTGTGACCTACAAAGGCATTGGTCACGACATTCCCGTCTTTAAATCAGAAAAAATAAAGTACCGTTTCGAATACAAATCAGGGAATAATACCTTTTCGAAAGTAGAATTGGCCGGGAGTATGAATGGTTGGAATCGCAAATCAACTCCATTGCGTTTTGAAAACGATGCATGGGTTGCAGATCTTGTGCTTACCAAAGGATTGTATCAGTACCGCATTTGGATAGATGATTTGGAGAAAATGGATGAGAACAATCCGAGTACCATCGACAACGGAATGGGCGGATTGAACAATACATTTCAGGCAGGCGAAAAAGTAACCGAATCGCCCTTTTTAACCACATCCAGATCGGATAATAAGGAGCTCAACCTTAAATCAAATCAGCCTTTGCAAAATGTATTTGTCTATCTGGATAATACACTGATTCCATCTACAGTTCAGGGAAACGATGTGTCCGTTCAGGTTCCATCTGATTTCAAAAAAACAGGTCGCTCGCATCTCCGTATTTTCGGATGCACTGGCAATCAACGTAGCAACGACATCCTCATTCCACTTGAAAACAGCGAAGTGGTCACCAAAACTTCAGCATTGCAGCGATCGGATATGCATACCTCGATCATGTACTTTATGATGGTAGACCGTTTTGTAGATGGTGATACATCGAATAATGCTCCAACATTGGATCCAACCATTCTGCCTAAAGCGAATAATTTTGGAGGAGACCTGAAAGGAATAACTCAAAAAATAAAGGATGGGTATTTTCAGGATTTAGGGATAAATACCGTTTGGGTTTCACCTATAACTCAGAATGCAACCGGAGCCTGGGGACTTTGGAACAAAGGTGTAACAAGTACCTTTAGCGCTTACCACGGTTACTGGCCCACTGCGCTTCGATCAATCGATTCGCGATTTGGCAATGAAGCCCAAATGAAAGAATTGTTGGAAGTGGCCCATGCCAACAACATGAATGTTATCCTCGATTATGTTGCGCACCATGTGCATCAGGATCATCCGTTGTACAAACAAAATCCCGACTGGACTACTCCACTCTATTTGCCCGATGGGCGCATGAACACAGAACTGTGGGACGAACAACGACTCACAACATGGTTTGATACCTTTCTGCCAACATGGAATTTTGAACGACCCGAAGTTGTGCATGCCCTCACGGATACAGCCATGTATTGGGTAGAACATTATGACCTCGATGGATTCCGCCACGATGCAACTAAACATATCCCTGAAACTTTCTGGAGAGAACTTACTTTCAAAGTGAAGAATTACAGCCGCAAAAATCCCGGCCGTAACATTTATCAGGTAGGAGAAACGTATGGCAATCCTGAGTTAATTTCATCCTATATCGGCAGCGGGCAAATGGACGCACAATTCGACTTCAATCTTTATGATGCCGCGGTTGACGCATTCGCAAAAGACCAGACCAATTTCAAAAATCTTCAGCGTGTTTTAAATGAAAGCATGAACTATTATGGCAGTCATCACCTGATGGGAAATATAACCGGCAACCAGGATCGCACACGGTTTACTTCCTACGCCGATGGTTCTGTTCGATTTGATGAAGATCCAAAACTCGCAGGATGGACAAGAGAAATTGAAAACAAAGACAGCACCGGATTCAGAAAGATGAATTTGCTTAGCGCCTTTCTGATGACCACACCCGGCATTCCTTGTATTTACTACGGAGATGAAATAGGTATGCCCGGAGCAAATGACCCTGACAATCGCCGCATGATGCACTTTGGTGATTGGAATAAATGGCAGCAGGAACTTTACGATTCAGAAAAATACCTCGTGAATTTGCGCCGCAATTCGATGGCATTGACGTATGGTGATTTAATTCCTCTCCACGACGATGAAACAACGCTTGTTTTCGCAAGAAAATATTTTAACGAAATTGTAGTCGTGGCTATTAACAAAAGTCAAGAATCCAAATCCATCACGGTGGACATGAATTCCAAAATACCGGGTTATTCGGGTGGCAATTTGACCATCAGCATTCAGCCTTGGTCCTATGAAATCAAAACCTTGTAGAGACGCAATGCACTGCGTCTCTACAGGTTCCGTTTTTCAACAAAATCCAATTCGATAGCGCCCGCAAAGAAACTATCGACTACCTTTGAAGCGGTCTCACACCTAAAAATCAAACCGTAAGGCCGGATAAAGAAATCAAGATGGGTAAATCACAGGAAACTTACAGCAAGAAAGAAAAAGAGAAAAAAAGGCTCAAAAAAAGGCAAGACAAGGAAGACAAGCGCATTGACCGCAAGTCCAATAACAACAAGGGAAAAGGACTAGATGATATGATTGGCTATGTAGACGAATATGGTCGTCTTACCGATACTCCGCCGGATCCAAGCAAAAAGCTTGTAGTAAATCTTGAAGATATCCAACTTGGTGCTGCTATCAATCGCCCGGTTGATCCTGCAGATCTCATTCGCAAAGGAACTGTTACCTTCTTCAATGACGCAAAAGGATATGGATTTATCCGCGATGCCAAATCGCAGGATAGCATATTTGTGCATGCCAATGGGTTGACACAACCTGTCAAATTGAATGATAAAGTAACTTTCGAAGTCGAGATGGGCCAAAAAGGTCCAATGGCTGTTCGCGTGAAGGTTGGATAATCAACCAACCGCCTGCTTCATTTATTATTTGAAAGAAGAAGAGACAACTGGGTTCTTCGGATCAGCATAGGAATAAAATCCTTCACCCGTCTTATTGCCCAATTTTCCGGCAGTAACCATGTTTACGAGTAACGGACAAGGAGCATATTTCGGATTTCCGAAACCGTCTTGCAGCACACGCAATATCGCCAGACAAGTATCCAATCCAATGAAATCTGCCAAACGCAATGGTCCCATTGGATGGGCCATGCCCAGTTTCATTACAGTATCAATTTCTTCAACACCTGCTGTGCCTTCAAACAAGGTACAGATCGCTTCATTGATCATCGGCATCAGAATTTTATTGGCCACAAATCCAGGATAATCATTCACCTCTACAGGTACTTTCTCCAGTGACTTAGAAAGTTCCACCACTGTTTTGGTCACGTCATCAGTGGTCGAATAACCACGGATAATCTCTACCAACTTCATCACAGGAACAGGATTCATAAAGTGCATGCCAATAACTTGTCCAGGTCGATTTGTAACCGCTGCTATTTTGGTAATGCTAATACTGCTTGTGTTTGATGCCAGAATACAATGAGCTGGAGCAGCTGCATCGATGGCGCTAAAGATCTTTAGTTTAAGATCGATGTTTTCAGTGGCAGCTTCTACAACAATATCCGCTTTGGCAACTCCCGCAGCCATATCGGTTGTAACAGTCAATCTCGAAAGTGTTTCTTCTTTGACTTCTTCGGAAATAAGGCCTTTGGTCACCTGGCGATCCAGATTCTGAGTAATGACAACAATCGCCTTATCCAGATTTTCTTGTTTGATATCGATGAGTTGAACCAAATTGCCAAATTGAGCAAAAACGTGCGCTATTCCATTGCCCATCTGACCTGCGCCAATTACTGAAATGTTTTTCATACTAGAGTTTATTTTGAAAATCGGGTCGCGAAAGTAAGGGATTTGTTGTGAGTTGGTAGCTGGTAGCTGGTAGTTGGTAGTTGGTAGTTGGTGCTTGGTAAATAATACTCAATACCAAATACTCAATACCCAATACCAAATTCTCAATACTCCATACCCTCACCCCACATTCTCCAACACAACCGCATAACCCTGCCCTACTCCAATACACATCGTACAAAGGGCGTATTTCTTTTTGGATTTTGACAATTCGATGCTGGCTGTCTGAATCAATCTGGCCCCGCTCATTCCCAGCGGATGCCCTAGTGCAATAGCTCCACCGTTGATGTTCAATCTTGGGTCCTTGTCTTCTAAACCCAATTGCCTCGTGCAAGCCAACACCTGCGCAGCAAAAGCCTCATTCAATTCTATGATGTCCATTTGATCCAAAGAAAGTCCTGCTCTTTTTAAAGCAAGTCTGCTCGCGGTAACTGGACCAATTCCCATGATGCGTGGCTCCACACCGCTCACTGCCGAAGTAACGATGCGTGTCATAGGCTTCAAATCCGACTGCTTTAATCCGTTTTCGGAGGCAATTAGCAAAGCTGCTGCGCCATCATTTAATCCGGATGCATTTCCTGCCGTTACACTTCCGTCCTTTCTAAATGCAGGTTTAAGCTTTGATAAACCTTCCAACGAACTCTCTGGCCGCACAAATTCATCCTTTTCAAAGACTATCGCTTCGCCCTTTTTTTGAGGTATCATCACTGGGATAATTTCTTCTGACAAGCGGCCCGATTGCTGGGCAGCCGTGCTTTTAATTTGACTCCAAAGCGCAAATGCATCCTGATCTTCCCGTGAAATCTTAAACATTTCAGCTAAGTTCTCAGCTGTATCTCCCATGGCATCCACGCCATACATCTCCTTCATTTTGGGATTGATGAAACGCCATCCGAAACTACTATCAAACATATGTGCATCTCTTCCAAATGCGCTGGAAGTTTTCGAAATGACCCACGGCCCTCTCGTCATATGTTCCATGCCTGAGGCAATAAATAAATCTCCTTCACCACAATGTGCTGCCCGCGCTGCTGCAACTGCCGCGGCCATGCCAGATGCACACAACCTGTTGATGGTTTCACCGGGAACTGTAACGGGCAATCCTGCCAGCAACAAGGCCATGCGTGCAACATTCCTGTTGTCTTCGCCTGCCTGATTTGCACACCCCATCACCACATCAGATATGAGTGTCGGATCAAGATTCGGATTACGCTCCAGCAATGCCTTTAAAACGAAGGCTGCCAGATCATCAGCCCTTACTGGAGCCAGAGTTCCACCGAAATTTCCAATAGCCGTGCGCACGCCATCAACTACAAATGCATTCATACAAAAATTTTGGGCAAAGATGATTGATTTTCTCCTTTCAACCTCTTTGCCCAAAACAGATGTGCAGTTTCAATGCCTGGATCAATTTCTCACCAATGCAAATCTTCCGTCTTTGATCTTGTATTTCTGCTTGCCAATGGATAAAACTTCACCTTCTGTCATTTTCGAAAGAGCTACAAAATCTTCTTCAATGGTATGAACGCTTCCTCCTGTTGCAAGAGCAATATTGAGGTAGTCGACATTGATGTTGCCATGAATTGCTCCGCATAAAATGATGTGAACCGGCACAGTCAACTGATCCAGCAAACTCAAATCTCTCACAGGAGCCCAATTATCAGCAATCATCACGATCTCAGCGGCTTCTTTGTTCTGACTCTGGGCAAAAATCAAGGCTTCAATATTGTTCTCGGGTCCTTGTCCACCGCCGCCTTTCGACATGGTGGTGGTACATGCTTTTTCAATAACGGCGTTGTCGCGACTACCAGCGTAATATGCACCTCCCGATCTTCCTATTGGACCATCAGGCTTCTGATCACCGTCATTGAAAAAAACAAACTGACTGGCCCGAGTAGCCTTGTCATTTAGTTTGCGCCACGCAAGGGTTTGCATCGTATAAGGGTACATACTGCCAGTAACATCTTCTACAATAAAGATCTTCTTCCAACTTTTGTTTCTGTTAAGCACAGTTCCAACTATTGTGTCTACCACAACAGTATTCACAAATGAAACACCTGATGTGACAGGCTCTTCAACCTCATAATCCTCAGGCTTGTCAAAACGATACCCGTAAAAAGACAAAGGAATATCCGTTTTTGATGTTGCCGTTTTTTTGTCCTTCAAACAAGCACAGCTGGTATCAGGAACACTAACATCGACTAATACCGAATCCTGATAGTCGTTGTGGAGATATTCCTTTTGTCTGCCCCAGATCGATTTGGAATCATAGCGCACTCCCTTTTTCCTTTTCGCATAGGATTTGGGTAAATAATTTCCTGTCCAAACTCCCTTTGACTTTTTCTTCCGCACTTTCATTTGTTTTTCGATGCGGTAACAATCCAGTTTTTTAAGTTCAGTTGTCAAAATACGTGCTTCATATCCCTCCTTCAACGGTTTGGAAGATGCTACCAACTTGCCATCTTCAAGGCGCAATGTGGGTCTGGCATAAATGACAAAACCATGGAAGAGCTTTTCATTTTCCTCCTTCGAAGGTTTAGCGGCAATCTCAATCACATGCCAATCGATCGAAGTATTGTAAAATATGAATGGCGCAGCTTTCATCAAGGCATCAATACGTTTTGTATTCAATGCCCGCTGATCAAACTCACTCGTTTCTTTAAATCGTGAATACACAAAATCAATGCGAATAATCTGCTCAGAGCTTATCATTCGAATTGCAGATTGATTCATCAAAACAGATTCACCAAAATCAAACGAAAGCCGATAGGTCGAGCCTCCTGTTTTTTCAGAAATAAAATCTGGTCTTCGTTCAATAGTGCCACCAAGAATGTAGTCGGCATCAATCATTTGAGAATAGGCATTTGATTCAAACGCAAATGCAAATACCAGGATGTAAATAAGGTGTTTCATAAGTCCACATGTTTAGGTTAAACGTGATTGTTGGTTAATGGCAGGACTTCGATATTGTAACTCTGATTTGCTCAAAAAATTTTGTTGAACCCATGGAATTGAATCGCTGAAATGAAGAAATGAATAATTTCTCCAGTCGTTTTCTACATGGCACCCGACGCAGAGTATGTTTGCACCATGGATTCATCAACAGAAAGGCCATTGATTCTGGTTACCAACGACGACGGTATTTTTGCGAAAGGCATTGTTTCTTTGGCTGAAGTCATGATTCAATTTGGGGATGTTGTTGTAGTTGCACCAGACAAACCACAATCAGGAATGGGACACGCAGTTACAATCAACAATTTATTGCGACTCCATGAAGTTAATTATCCTGTTGCAGTAAAATCTGCCTTTTCATGCAGCGGTACGCCGGTAGATTGCGTTAAGCTCGCCATTTTTAAGGCCATGCATCGCAAACCAGACTTGGTTGTAAGCGGAATAAATCATGGAAGCAATAGTAGCATCAATGTAATCTATAGCGGCACAATGAGCGCAGCCATGGAAGGCGCTGTTGAGAGCATTCCTTCAATTGGATTTTCGTTATTGGAACACGGTGCAGACGCCGATTTCAGAGCCAGTCAGCAAATCGTAGAAAAGATTGTAAGCCAGACTTTGAAACATCGTTTACCAGAAGGAATTTGTCTCAATGTCAATATCCCAAAAGGATCGCCTGAAAGCATTGCCGGAGTGAGAGTTTGTAGTCAGGCTAAAGCCTATTGGGAAGACGACTTTGATGTAAGAAAAGATCCAGCCGGCAAAGAATATTATTGGCTCACGGGCGAATTCAAAAACCTTGATCACCGAGAGGAAACCGACGAAATTGCATTGCGCAACAATTTTGTTTCTGTCGTTCCCGTTCACTACGACCTTACAGCATACCACGCCATAAAACACCTGCGCACATGGGAATTATAAAGAAGGAAAAATGGGATCGTCTTTGGATCGGTTTTCTGGTTGGACTTTTTGGATCTTTGATTGGTTTTGTCCTCTTTGCTATTGGTTTTGTCCTTTTTACCGGAGAAACCTTTTCACAATTCTGGAATGATTGGTTTCTTGGAATACCGGATTGGCAGAGCCGAATTTTGACTTTCAGTGTGCTTATAGATGTAGTCCTTTTTTATATCTGCGTGAGAAATGACATGTACAAATTCAGCAAAGGACTTATGTTGGTTCTGGTATTGGCTGTTTTAGCCGTTTCATGGCTCGAATTTCGGAATTTCTAAACGATTTCGGAATTTATCTGTCATAAGTTTAACTCCGCTGAGCGTAATTGCGGGCACAAAAGCAAACATTTTCTGATGAATAGCGGCACCCGTATTTTACTCTGGCCATTCGGTTTACTTTATGGTTTTGCAGTCTGGATGCGGAATAAACTCTTTGACCTTGGAATTCTTAAAAGTCAAAAAGGCGATATCCCAACCATCGTTATCGGAAATCTTTCTGTTGGTGGCACCGGCAAAACGCCTCATACCAATTACCTGGTTCAACACCTAAATAACAAATTGAGACTTGCCATCCTGTCGCGCGGTTATGGTCGTAAAACAGAAGGTTTTATACTTGCTTCAGATACTTCAACGGCGAGTGAGATCGGAGATGAACCCTTGCTGTTGCAGCTTCGCAATCCACAAATCCCTTTGGCGGTGTGCGAGGACCGTTTAGCCGGAATTTCACAATTAAAGCCTCGCTGCCGGACCTCGAACTGGTAGTTTTGGACGATGCCTTGCAACATCGCCGTCTGATTGGTGATATCAGCATACTTCTCACAGATTTTGCAAACCCCTGGTGGACAGACAGTTTCTTGCCGGCGGGCAGACTTCGAGATGGAAGAAGCCAATACAAGCGGGCCCAGATTATAATCGTTACAAAATGTCCAGACAAGTTAACTGATAATGATGTCATTAGCACAATAGAAGGCATACAGCCAAGCCCCAATCAAAACGTTTTTTTCACCCGCGTAGTTTACGGTCAACCCATTCATTTTCATGGGCCTGATATTTCTGTCAACCGCATAAAGTCGTGGATAGGAATTGCGGGAATTGCCAAACCATTGCCATTCTTTCAATTCATTGAAAAACAATACCCTATAAAATCAACGTCCGCTTTTCCAGATCATCACATTTTTTCACAGTTGGAGGTAGAAAACCTCGCCTCCGAATGTGGTACCTTTGGCCAGCGTTCCACAGGATGGATTACCACCGAAAAGGACGCGATGCGATTGAAGGAAATGAAATTACCGGAGGACATTCCGATGTATTTCATTCCCATTTCAATTGCTTTTGTTCAGAACGAAAATGACTTCAATAATTGCGTTGACAAATTACTTTCTGAAAAGAATAATAAGGCTTAGTAAAATTCAAATGACAATCTCAGGTATTACACAATTCTTAGTCGCCGGAAGCTGCACGCTGGCCTTTTTTTCCTGCAACCCTTCTGGTCAAAAAGGAACAATTCGCGGCGAGATAATAGGCGCCGGTGGAAAAACAATCTACCTGCAACGTGTTGTGAATAACCGCATGGTTCCAACGGATTCAACCGTGATTGGCGCCGATGGATCCTTTGTGATTTCACCGTCGCAGCCCTTAAGTATGAATTTTTACAGATTGGTACTTACCCCAAAAGATGCTATCACTCTTATTATGGATAGTACCGAGAGTCTGGTTGTGAATGGTAATTTTTCGGATGTAATCGGCACTACAAAAGTGAGCGGTTCAGCAAATACCGAAGCCCTGCGCGAATTGGAACTCGAACTTCACCCATATGTAAAAGGCTATCAGGACGTTGTTACGAAATTGAGCAATCCCGCCATTAGTCAGGAAGAAAAAGCGACGCACCGGGAAGCCCTCATTTCAAGCAAAACCAAACAATCGGAAATAATAAAAAAGTGGCTTGACACAAATTCGGGAACACTCGGCGCACTTATGGCCGTGAAACAATTGGATCCAAGAATTGATCAGGATTATTACACCAAGGTATTTACTTCTTTGGAACCCGCTTATGGCAGCATGCCCATTTATAAAGCGATCAGACAAGAATCTGAGATGCTTACGAATCCACGCGGGGGGATGAAACCAGCAGCAGGCCCAGATTCTCAAGTAGGAATTGGCAAGCAGGCTCCCGAAATTGCTCTGAACGATCCTCAAGGTAAACTCCGTAAACTATCTGATCTCAAAGGAAAAACGGTTTTAATTGACTTCTGGGCATCGTGGTGTGGCCCGTGCAGAAGAGAAAATCCAAATGTTGTTGCTGCGTATGAAAAATACGGCAAGGATGGTTTTGAAGTATTCTCCGTATCACTCGATCGCGACAAACAGCAATGGATTGATGCAATTACCAAAGACAAGCTGAAATGGGCAAACCACGTAAGTGATCTCAA
>JBJXFC010000276.1:0-16485 GCA_046153915.1 Flavobacteriales bacterium | reverse complement strand
TATATCGGGCTTTCGGCTACCGAATATTCACACCGTCGAATTGTTTGAACCCAATATCCGCATTGGGATTCGTGACGAAATGCAAAAGATCAATAATAACAAGGGCTCGCGCAATATTTTTTGATGCAGGTGTAGCCTGAGTTACATCAAATCACAAAATAGAGCAAGTCCTTGGTATTGAAGATGTTTTGCATTGCAGTAGAATTCTAATGCGGATTTTGGGTTGTATCGGGCACGCAGCGCAGAAAAGACAAGCAAGGGGACATTCTTGCTGAAAAAAAGGCGGACAAAAAAAATCCGGAGTAGCAAGTATCCGGATTTTTTCTGGTTGAGCTAATACCTGCGGACCTTAACTCCGTGAATATTAGCCAGGGTTGATTGTTTTGTATTTTAGAACCGATAGTACAGCCCAAGACTTACTCCGGGCATTACAATGCGGTGATCACCAATGTACTCGTGGTGTATTGTTTTTTTCATGACCCGATATTGTAAAGCTCCCTGGACCGCAAAATGAGGTGTAATGGAATAACCGAGCCTCAGAGCGGCATGCAAGTCCATGCTCCACTTGGAATAAACCTCTTGAATACTAAAGGAATTGCCTTCCGAGATCTGAGGTACATCATATGGACTGGGCGACAAGGAAGCTTCCGTAGGTATTAGCTTATCGTCATAGCGATATAAGCCGGAGTATGTTTTTCTAAAACGGAATACTGGCCCTGCTTCCAGGCCAACAAATAGGCGCTTGTGGGTCCACGAAAGTCCTGCTGTAAGCGGGATATTTAAACTCTGGTAGGAATTGGAAATGAGTTCTGTTTTTTCGTGGGAAGTCCAGATTGAATCTGACGGTACAGTAGCCAAGCCAATAGTTAAAGAGGTATCCGTTTCTGTGAAAAGCCAGGATGTATCCATTTGGTTGACATACGTGGGAGTTCCAGACAGATAAATGTCATTGAAATGGGTATGTTCTTTCATGCGCGAATATTCGATTCCTGCAGATAAATAGACCCATTTTGACAAAGAGTACTGTGCTCCAACGCCGATTGCCATACCCTGAGCATCGTCTTCCGGCAAATTGATTTTGCCGTTATCGGTAGCTGTAAGATTATTGCCGGAAAAATCAGGATCCATTTGACGATGAGCACGATACATGGAAGCATAAACACCTATGGCAAAAGGACTGGCCGCGGCAAGTGCAACAGGTGCTTCAGGGAGTTTAAGTTCTTCTTCCGCGATGAAGGGCTCTTTTTCATCAAGTGATGTTTCGTTTTCTGCGACTCTATCACTTGTTAAGCCCGGTGTTTGCAAAGCCTCTTCCACTTTTTGGGGTTCATTGGTTGTATCAATTGCACCTGAAGTGTATTCATTCAAAGGATCTGACGCATGCACTTCCATCTGAGAACCTAAGTCATCATTTGTTTTCTGAATTTCTTCACCTGCGTTTTCTATTGTTTGTATTGAAAAATTTGGTGCTGGATTCTTTGACTCAATTTCTGGATGTGATCTGCTATTTTTCTCTGCACTCATATGCGCAACAGCAGGCAATTTCGTTTCACTGGTTTCGCCGTAAACGGCTTTGTTACTTTCTGAATTTGTTGAAGCGGTTTGTCTTTTGCTTTTTTCGTCCGGTGACGACTTTGGAGTTGAAGGGTTACTTTTTTCTGAAATTGGAGAAGATTTCTCGCTATCAGGTGATGTAAGATTTTGCAATTGTGAATCTTCGACCTTCGAAGTGGCCTGCGGCGATTCAAGCGTGGAAGTTTCGGATTGTGTCAACTGTGAAGAACCAGGATCGGAGTGGTATAAGCCGAATCCCAATGCACCCGATATTACAATGGCTGCAATAAACCAAAATGGCGGAATTCTTCGCTTACGACTACTGCGCGTGCGAATACCTTCCCAGAGATGTCCCGGAAAAGGCTCCTCGGCATTTTTAAGCCGCTGCCTGAAAATTCTATCTATGTCGTCTTCATCTCGCCTGATAAACATGGCCTTCCGTATTTGTTTTTTTCTCTAGCGCATTTCGTAGCCAAATCCTTGCTTTTGAAAGCTGTGATCTGGATGTACCCTCATTGATACCAAGTGTGGCAGCAATTTCGGCGTGGTCGTACCCATCAATGGCATACATATTAAACACTGTTCTATACCCCGATGGCAAGGTTTGAACCAATGTCATAAGTTCTACTTCGCTCATGGCATTCAGCGCATCTACAGCATTGTGATCCTTGATGGGAGCATCATCTGCAATATCGACATACAACTTGCGGGAGCGCAAATTGTTCAGGCAGGTATGCACAACAACACGTCTGATCCATCCCTCGAGTGAGCCTTGAAACTGGTACGTATTCAATTTATCAAAAATCTTAATAAATGACTCCTGCAAATAATCCTCTGCATCTTCTTTGCTTCCCGCATAGCGCTTGCATACAGCCAGCATTTTCCCCGCATACCGCCGATACAATTCATAGCGATACGATTCAAGACCGTTCACACAGCCATGTATCAAGGTTTTTTCATCCGTCAACGCAGAGGTTTTAGCAATATGTCGGATTATAGACAATGTAAGTTGGGATTATGCTGCCTGCAAGGTTTGTGTTGTAGTAAAAATAAACGTTCCGGAATAGTACCGGAATTTGTAAAAATGAAAAAGCAGCATCTGTTTGATGCTGCCTTCCATAGTTAAGTTGTATGAATATTATTGAAAGACGACCTTTTTTTCACATGTCAAACCGTCTTTTTCGACGCGCAGGTAATACATCCCAGCCGCTTGTTCTGGTATGGCAATCAGGTGTTTCCCGGAACTTGATCCACCCCGAAAAGGAATCAAACAAAGGCGACCAGTGGCATCGAATAGAGAAACTTTTAAGTTGCCCGAATTGGGTTGCACAACTTCCAAAGTCATGTTACCTTCAGCGGGGTTCGGATATAAATTCACGAGAACGGGTAATCCGGCTTCTTCAACACCAACGGGCATTTCAGCAGTAATATTGATGTCATCGAGGAAGAGGTTATTGCCGCCCTTGCCCTCAAATTCAAAACGCACACGGAAACTCGATGTAAACCATTGTGCCTGGGTAAGTGTGAGAGTTTCTGAATCCCATTGATCAAGTGTTGTTGGTGTAAATTGTGTGTTTGTTACAGTAGCGGTGGGCAAATTTGAAAGTCCTTTGCGGATTTTACGCACTTGCCACGTGGCACCACAATCGCCGGATACACTGATGCGCAGCATATCATCTGTTTCATTTACACGATTTGCATACGCCCATTTATAGCTCACATAAATGGTTGTAGCCGTGCTCATATCATAGGTGGCAGAGTACAATACATCGAAACTTCCCGAGATATCGTTGTTGTAATTGCGCAGTTTCAAGCTCTTGTCGTCAGTGTAGGAAGCTGTTGGGGTTACTTCCCACGTTTCATCATTGCTTTCATTGTAAATACTCCAGTTGTTGGCTGGCCAGGTATTTTCAAAACCCTCTGCAAATGGGGCGTCATTTTGGGCGAGCTGAAATACTGTAACAAAGCCTGTTACTTCGCTGGTGAGTTGTTCCTGACCATTGGTCACCGTCAGAGTTACCGTATAAACGCCGGGTTGATCGTAGACATGATACGGATCTTTGAATGTTGCCGGATCACTTCCATTCAGGGTATTTCCATCACCAAAATTCCAGTTCCATTCTACAATGTTGTGATAAGATTCGTCATTGAATTGCACGCTATCGCCCACACAAACGCTCGTCATCGGACTGGTGAAATAGGCCACACAAAGCGGAGGATCCAGCACACCGGTGGCTTCGAGATTGGATTGTGTGATGAGCTGATTGCGCTGTGCTGTATTGCTCGTAAGCGCAGCACGCATGCGCTGACGTTGTCCCCAGGTAAACATGCGCGAACAATAGGAGTACTCCATGTAATTCTGCACATTATCTACATCGCTTCCGCAACTCGCACCTGACAGATTGCAGCTTGTCCAGCCAATGGTTGTTGGTGTATCAGAAACAAGATCACTTTGGCCGCAATTGTCAGGATCTTCAGGACTATTGCCCGGCCCCCACGTGTGATAGAGGTTGAGCCAGTGGCCTATTTCATGCGTCAAAGTACGCGATGTAAATCCACTGCCAGTTCCTATTGTACCGCAGTAATTGTGTTTTATTACGATTCCGTCTTCATCGGCCATCCAGGGAGAGTTCACATCACCGGGAAGATTCGTAAAGCCAGCCGTATTACTGCCAATGGTATTGCAAACCCAAATGTTCAAATACATGTCGCGCGGCCAGTAGCTTAGCGCCTTCATGTCATTGTTGAATCCATCATAAGTCAGTTCACTTGCAATACGGTTGATACCCGTATGGCAGTTGCCATCCGGATCCTTTGTCGCAAGACGAAACTCTATTCGAACGTCAGCAGCGATGTCTTCAAACGCATCCACAATACCCGTAGTATCTGGGTTTTGTTTGCGAAAGTCGCGCGTAAGCACTTCGAGTGCATCGTGAACCTGCTCAGCGCTGATGTTTTCTTCCCCGTTGTCATGTATAATGTGAAAAACCACGGGTATGATGTAAATCTCATCGTCTCCGCCCCGGTTGTTTACATATTCTTCGGTATATTCTTCCAGCCGTGCATTGGCCATGCGGGCATGTTCTTCTGCACCCACATGCTGACCAAAAAGTTTCTCACGGGCTTTTACTTGTCCGCAGTAATAAACGGTATGGTCCTGAGCCACTACACCCAGAATGGATAGACATACTAAAATAACGGTTGCGATAGATTTCATGAAATCGAGGTCTCCTTGGATTTTTGAGGCCCGCGAAAATACAACTCCTGCGGGCGAACTCCTCTACACACCGGTGCTAAAATCCCCTACAAATTGGTGTTCCAAACCTCAAAATGAGCAGAAATTCTATGGGGTAGACAAAAAAACGACCGCATATGCGATCGTCTTTTCGGGTAGATATTGAATTAAATCGTTGATTTTTATGCGATTCCGCCTTCTTTGGCAGCTTTTTCATTGTACTTCTTCTGGCGTCTCAACCAATAGGCGATAGCCAAAAAGGCAAATACAATGCACATCCAGTTGAAATAATGCGAACCGGGTTCCAGCACGTTCTTAAATGTCCACTGTAGTGCATTTACAAAAGGTTCGAGAATACTTTGCAGGTTCATAGTTGAAAAAATTGTGGGCCGAAAGTAAGGAAGAGGTCTCAAACAAAATGCATCCGACATCATTTTTGCTCCCTAAGTAGAAAAAATGATCCTCCGGCAATTTGCTTCCAACCAGCCATTCGTCCTTGGCGCCGCACCTGCTGTGGTAGTGGCCATGCTTCTGCCCGCTGCATGGACTGCCGGGCTCCCCGTATACCAGGCCGAATTTCCTGCAGATGATCTTTTCGGCTGGATTTATCAGAGCAAAACGGCTACCATCGCCATTGCCATGATTCTTATCATCATGGGTTCTCTCCTCAGCAATTCCATTTTTAATAAACACGAGTTCTACAATGTGCCCAGTTTTGTATTGTCTCTCGTGTATGCCGGCATTGGCAGTGCCATGTGCCTGTATCAATGTTCACTTCCCGCGCTGTTGTCTGCACTTTTTATCTTAATTGGCCTTGACAGGCAGCTCCGGGTTTTCAGACAAACACGTGTGTTGAGCGAATACTTCGAATGTGGATTCTGGTACGGAATGGCCGCTATGTTTTTCCCGCCTTTTTTGGCATTGGCTGCGGGAATGTGGATAAGCATCTTGTTCACACGCGCCTTCAGTTTCCGCGAAAATATTCTTCCCTTATTGGCTTTTTCAGTACCATTTCTGTATTGGCTGGTCTGGAAATACTGGAACAACGAATTGAATGATTTGGTGCTATTCCGCCGCATTTTCTCTTTTGACTCAGAATCGGTAATAGCAAACCTGACATGGCCGGAGATGACATTTTTTATTCTCGCAGGGGTCACATTTGTGATGGCATTGCCGAGGTATTTATTTCTCGCCGACAGATCTTCTAACAAAGCGCGCAGTGTTAAAACCGTTTTTACAATCATGGCGGTAAGCATGATTTTGTCCTTCGGACTTAGTTATGTGCTGGTTCAGAAAATGATTGTTCTCACAACGCTAATCCCACTCACCTTCATTGCTGGTTATTGGTTCACCAACTATCGGTATTCACTTGCCGCACCTCTTGTATTTTATTTGCTTGCCGGTGCGATCGTTATCATGGCTATGGCGCATTATGGCGTTATTCACGTGGCTATGCACTAAACCTAATTAACGTGGAATTGCTTTTCGACTATGAAGCCTTTTGCCTTCAAAATGAGGCATGAAACACTGAGGCATTAAAAATTCTCTTCGTGCATATTCCGCAGGAATCTTAATTTCTTAATGACTTAATGGTGAAATAAAACGCCGGCAGCGCAAAAGGATTTTCTTTGATTTAATATGTTCTAAACCGATTGCATCCGGCTTCTCACCATATCTTCCAGTGCATCGATCCATGTAGCTGATTCATTGAGACTCGGCACAAGCTGAATTTTTTCGCCGCCGTGTTCTTCAAAAATTTCCTGGTATTCTTCGCCGATTTCAATGGTGGTTTCCAAACAATCTGCCACAAATGCAGGTGAAAAAACAAGCACTTTTTTCATTCCCTTTTTGCCATAGCCGCGAATCAATTCATCGCTGAAGGGTTCAATCCACCCTTTGCCAAGTCGCGACTGAAATCCCAAAGAGTAGTGGTCTTTGGTAATTCCAAGGCCTTCTGCAATCATGCGGGTGGTTGCATAACAGGTGGCCTTGTAGCAAAGCATATTTTCGTCGTTTATTTCGTCTTCGCAATGGTGTTTTTTGCATTCACGATCCTCGTACACTTTGTCTACATGTCGCTCCGGAAGTCCGTGGTAACTGAATAGTATGTGATCGTATTCGTTCAGATCAAATTGTTTTCCGCGTTCTACAAATCCTTTGATAAAAAGCGGGTGATTGTAAAATTGTGAAACAAATTCCACATCCGGAAACACCCACATATCGCGCATGATACGCATGCATTTATCGATTACACTGCCCGTGCTTGCGCTTGCATATTGCGGGAACATGGGAAGAATGATGATTTTATTCGGATTCCATTTGCGCACTTCTGTCAAGACAGATTCAATGGATGGATTCTGATAACGCATACCAAGGAAAACGCGTGTCTCCTGGTTTTGATCATCTGCAAATCGCTCCTGCAAAAGTTTTGTTACCTGTCTACCATAGTGAATAAGAGGAGAACCGTTTTCGGTCCACAGTTTTTTATAGATCGCGGCACTTTTGCGATGGCGAAACGGAACGATGATGCCATTCACCAAAAGTTTTCGTCCCAGCCAGGGCAGATCAATCACGCGCGGATCATTCAGAAATTCGGTTAGATATCGAAAAACATCTTTCGGCTTCGGGCTATCCGGAGAACCAAGATTGATAAGTACCACCGCGTTTTTTTTGGTCATAAATTGTATTGTGTAGGCAAAAATCCGAAATGCACGGCAAACAACGTGTTTTTATTCGTCATTGAACCAAAATCTGCATTGGGATTCGTGACGAAATGCAAAAGATCAATAATAAAAAGGGCTCGCGCACTGTTTTTTGATGCAGGTGTAGCCTGAGTTAAATCAAATCACAAAATAGAGCAAGTCCTTGGTATTGAAGATGTTTTGCATTGCAGTAGAATTCTATTGCGGATTTTGGGTTTAAGGTTGAAACAGCATTTCAATGTGCGGAATATCATCTTCCAGGTATTCTTCACCAACTTTCACAAATCCAAATGACTCGTAAAATTTTTGCAGATAGGATTGAGCGGAAATACGAATGGATGGATTGTCGTTTTTTTTGAAATAGTCCATCGCACGCTGCATCAGTTCTTTGCCAACACCAGAACGCCTCACTTCCTCATCAGTTGCAACCCTACCAATAGACCATTCTGCATACGAAACACCGGGTTTAACCAACCGCAAACAAGCCCTGCAGATGGTATTTTCATCGGAAGCAAAAAGATGCAAACTTTTTTTGTCTTTGCCATCTGCATCCTGGTATGGACAATTTTGCTCGATCACAAAAACCCGTATCCGCAATGCAAGCAGTTCATACAACTCATTGCTGGAGAGTTCTTCCCAGCTTTTAAGGTGCCAATGGAGATTCATGGTACGAATGTAAGTCACACCTTGATTTCATGGATTTGCTTATATTTGCTACGTATCTTGATAAAATGTCAAATAGAATAAGTGATATACCACTGAAAATCCTAAAGGCGGCAGGTGCTGCTGCAACCAGAAATGCCCGAAGGGAGAATAAAAAGCTTGGATTGTCTCAAGTTGTTATTCAGAACAATCAGGTTCTGGAAATTTTCCCGGATGGCTCCGTAAAAATTTTACAACAACTGGAATTTAGTACCGTTACCGTTCCTCTAAAAAAGGTCAAGCTTGGCAAAAAGAATTCCAAGAATTAGGATCATAGCTGGTCCAAATGGTTCCGGTAAATCTACTCTTATAGGTCAACTCCGGTTAAGAGCTGAAGCAAGAAAGTCCCGTTTCTCATTAGGTCAATTTCTAAATGCGGATGATCTGTTAATTCAGGTAAATGAGTTTGGCTATTTGGATTTTACTCAGTACAAACTGAATCCCAAAAACCGCGCGTGGGAGCAATTTTTGCGTCGCCAAAATTCTATTCTGCGACTTTCTAAAAAAGCAGTGCGACTTTCAAAATTAAAAATTCAGAACAATAGAATAGCTTTTGGAAGCTTAAAAATTGACGCTTACATAGCCTCTTTTCTGGTTGAATTTTTACGTAATCAATTGTTAAAGGCCAGAATGGACTTTTCCTTTGAAACTGTTTTTTCTCATCCTTCCAAAATCGATCTTATAACCAGAGCCAAAAAACTCGGGTATCGCGTATATGTTTATTATGTGGCAACAGACTCTCCACTGGTAAATATAGCGCGCGTTAAAAGTAGATCTCTAAAGGGTGGTCATGACGTAAAGCGAAGCAAAATTATCGAGAGATACTATGCCTCTCTTGCCTTGCTACCTCGTTATATATTGGACGTGAATAGAGCGTATATCTGGGATAATAGCAATGCACTTAAACTGATTGCCGAAATAACCGAAGGTGATACACTTGAATACCATGAGACCATAATTCCACAATGGGTCTATAATTTAATTTCTCCATTAGACCATATTCGAAAATCATGAATTACCTTTCAGTAGAAAACCTTACCAAGTCATTTGGTATCAATAGCCTTTTTGAAAACCTCAGCTTCGGTATTGATAAGGGACAGAAAATTGCGCTTGTTGCCCGAAATGGTGCAGGCAAAAGTTCGTTGTTCCGAATTCTTGTTGGAAAAGATACTCCTGATTCGGGAACTGTAACTTACAATAAAGAAGTTCGCCTCGGTTTTCTTTCGCAAGAACAGGAACTAGACAATGCCAGAACGATACTTGAAAATATTTTCTCATCGGATAGTCCAAAAACAAGAGCGATTGCGGCTTATGAAAAGGCTGTGGAAACGCACGATGAAAAGGCCATGCAAATTGCACATGATGCCATGGACCGAAACAACGCCTGGGATTATGAAGCACGCGCACGCGAAGTTCTTGGAAGATTGGATATCCACGACCTCGATCGCATGGTGGGATCCCTAAGTGGAGGTCAAAAACGCCGCATTGCGCTGGCAAAAGTTTTGATTGAAGAGCCAGATTTGGTCTTGTTGGACGAACCTACAAATCATCTGGATCTTGAAATGATCGAATGGCTCGAAGAATTCCTTTCGCAATCATCGATGACCATTTTTATGATTACCCACGACAGGTATTTTCTTGAAAATATTACCGATGAAATCCTGGAGATGGAGAATAAAACCATTTACCGTTATAAAGGAAATTTCTCTTATTATCTGGAGAAAAAGGCAGAACGCGAACAACTTGATAGCGTTGTGCGTGGCAAGGCGGAAATGCTCTACAAAAAAGAATTGGAATGGGCAAGGAAAATGCCCAGGGCCCGCACTGTAAAAAGCAAATCGCGCATGGATAGTTTTTATGATTTGAAAGAAAGTCTTGTCAAAAATAATGACCCTGATGCGCTTGAACTGGAGATCAATATGAGCCGCATGGGAAGCAAAATTGTTGAGCTTCACAAAGTGCGCAAAAGTTATGGGGATGTCAAAATCCTTGATGGTTTCGACTATGTTTTTAAGAACAAAGAAAAAATAGGAATTGTTGGCCGCAACGGAACGGGCAAAACCACTTTTCTCAATATGCTCACCAAACAACTTGAACCTGATGGTGGAAAGGTTGTAGTGGGTGAAACAGTCGTTTTTGGATATTTCAATCAACAGGGTATGCCATTGAAGGATGGATTGCGACTGCTTGAATGTGTTCGTGAAGTAGCCGATTTTATTCCACTTACAAAAGGCAAGACAATTACAGCTTCACAAATGCTTGAGCGATTTATGTTTCCCAAACACAGTCATAGCACCTTTATCGAAAAGTTGAGTGGAGGCGAACGCAAACGCCTCCAATTGTTGTTGATTTTGATGAAGAACCCAAATTTTCTTATTCTGGATGAGCCTACCAATGACCTTGATGTTTTTACTCTTGCCGCTCTCGAAGATTATTTACTCTATTATCCCGGTTGTTTGCTCATAGTAAGTCACGATCGTTATTTTCTGGACAAACTCGTAGATCACATGTTTGTGTTGGATGGAGAAGGCAAGGTGCGCGACATCCTCGGTAATTATGATGCTTACCGAAGAATTGAAGAAGAACGAAGCACTCAAAAGAGCGCCGACAAACGAGAGGCAGCAGAAGAAAAACAAGTTGCAAAACAACAAGCAGCAAAGACCAAACTATCTTTTAAAGAAAAGCATGAATTAGAACAATTGGAAAAAGAATTGCCACGTTTGGAGGAAGAGAAAAAAATGCTGGAAGAAAAACTAAACTCCAATCTCACGGATCATGAGGAATTACTCCGCGTGACTGCTAAACTCGGAGAATTGGTTTCCGAACTCGACGAGAAGGGATTGCGTTGGCTCGAATTGAGTGAAATGCCTCAGTAATTATCCGCAGTCTTTACCCTTCTCCATAAAGCATTCCAGGCTTCTGAAAATTCTTCCTTGCCAAAATTAGGCTCAACGGGCATCGCTACCCAGGTTCCATTCTGATTGACAATTTTCCAATAAAAGACGAACTGATCATGAATTTCCGTTTTCGTCCAATCCGCGCGTCCCCACTTCGCCAGAAAAATATGCAACTCACCATTTACTTCTTTTACAAAATGTTTGCCTTGTCCAAACCATTCCAATACTTTGATTTCACGCTGTGACGGATGTGCGGCAAGTACCTCCAGATGTCGGGGAAAGGATGTCCATTTTACCTCATCGCGGTGCTGCATCAGAGAATATTCACCAACATAAATACTATCCTGGGTGGTTGCGATACCAGACCAGAGTATATTGTTAAACATGGAAGGGCTGGTGTATAAATTTTCAACCTGAATGTTCTGTCTTGCCAATTCATCTTTGAACTGGTTATGTACGGTGTATTTATTGACAAGGGTAAATACCATGTAAAGCATACTATACGCAATGGCTGCCCACGCCCATTTGATGCGTTTTGGATTATGGCGCTTAATGAAAAGGCAAACAATAAGCATGAACATGAAAGGCAATGTCCAAAAAGGATCCACCACTGCAATGTTGTTAAAACCGATCAGATAGTTGGTGAACGGAAGTAACAGTTGCGTGCCATACGTTGTGCAACAATCGAGCAGGGTATGCGTGAGAAAAAACAAGTACCAGGTTAGATACCAATACCGAAATGTAATCTTTGGTGATGGTGACGGGAGCGTATATTCTTCGTCTAAACTTTGGCCTTTTATCTTAGGCTTTCGTTCTCGAATCAGCTTGTAGCACAACCAGGCAAACGGAAGGGCAAGCAACAAATGAACAAACATGCTGTGGCTATATCCACGATGAATTTGCAGTTTGGTTATTTCATCAGTAAAGAAAGGATTCAAAAAAATATCGAGATCCGGAATGGTGCCACCGATGGCGCCAATGAGTTGTGCGCGATTGCCTATTTTTTTGCCAAGCATCACTTCGCCAACGGCGGCGCCTAAAACAATTTGTGATAATGAATCCAATGGGTTTTCTTTTAATGTTTGTGCATATCAGCAAAACCAATGAATTGCAAAGGGGATTCTTGCGGTCAATGGATGGTGATGAAGGCTGGCAAATCTAGGGAACTTCTAAAATTCGGATTCATGATTTGAGTTGGTTTTTTCTAATTGTTCATACGTATGCAAAGTATGATTTCGCAGAGTGGCTTTTGGTATGTGTTAATTAATTTGACCGCAAAAGTGTAGTTTATACACTTTCTCTTCTTACTTTTATCCTACCTTAATTAAAATCAAATGAAAAAGATTGTTCTGTCAGTGCTGACGATGTTCTTTTTAGTGTCGGCAACGTGGTCACAAACCACAGTGAAAAAAGTAGTTCTCCAGGCTTTCTGGTGGGATTACTACAACAGCAATTACAATGATAAATGGGCCAACTACCTTGCGGAACTTGCACCCCGACTAAAGTCAATGGGTATTGATGCAATCTGGATTCCGCCATGCAGTAAAAATGAAAGTCCATATTATGTTGGATATGCACCATTTGATCATTACGATTTGGGCGACAAATTTCAGAAAGGATCTACCAGAACCAGACTTGGTAACAAAGATGAATTGTTGAGATTGATTGCTGTAATGCATGCGAATGGAATTGAAGTCATTCAGGACGTTGTGCTCAATCACGTCAATTCTGCAGGAAGCGCTAATGGGGCGGGTGGACAAGATCCGAATAGTTATTCGATGGCGACCAACAGCGGCTATAAAAATTTCAGATACGTTTGTTATAACAATACCTCTTCAACAGAATCTCAGTCGGAGTATTGGGCCAGAACAGGAAGATGGCCTAAGAACTACACCAATTTTTATCCCAATCAATACAACAATTGCACAACAGGTGATATCTGTTCGCCGTGGTTTGGTGCTGATATTTCTTACGAGTCGAGTGCTTATGGACAGAGTTCAAACGTTGTTGGATTTAATCCGGTACAATCTGCCAATCACATGCGCGACAATGGTCGCAATTGGATGATGTGGCTGAAGAAACAAACAGGCGTCGATGGTTTCCGCTGGGATGCTGTGAAACACTTTCCTACTAACGTGCAAGAAGATTTCAGTTACAATATGAAGTATTCACTGCCAACGTGGTGTAAGGGTGGACAGAATATGTTCAATGTGGGCGAATGGGTTGGCTCCAAATCAGAACTGGACAGTTATGTAAATACTATAGCGGCACCCTCCGGAGAAAAGATGATGGGAACATTCGATTTTAATTTACGTGGTTTTGATCCCTCAGGTGGATTGTATGGAATGGTTTATGGCATGGGAAATTTTGACATGGCGACATTACCGGCCGCGCAGCAAAATGAACGTGTGGCCTATTACTCTGGCTCTAACACCTATGTGCACCGCACGGTTACTTTCGTAAATAATCACGATACATTCAGACCTCAACTCAATGCAAGCGGAAACTACACCGGCTGGAATACCGGCAGTGAGTTGTCACCGCATATCGAGCCAAACGAACCGCGCTCATCAGCGGCTTATGCTGTAATTTTTGCCATGGATGGAAATCCTCAGATTTTTTTCGAAGATTTGTTTGATATCGGATACAACGGCAACCGCTGGAATCACGATCCAAAATCTACCACAGGCTTGCCTGCGCGCAACGATCTTGTAAATCTCATCTGGTGTCATCAGGCCCTCGATTTTAAATCTGGGGCTTATCAGGTTCCTCACACCAGTGCCGATTACCTAATCATTGATCGTGCAGGAAAAGCCATTATTGGAATAACAGACAACTGGAGCACATGGCAGAATCAATGGGTGCATACCAATTTCGCTCCTGGCACCGTCCTCAAAGATTATTCTGGAGCAAATGGCAACACCACCGTTACGGTGGATGCAAATGGTTGGGCGCCTATCAATACGCCACCTGTAAATCCCGCACTGAATGTTGCAGGCCGCAAGGGATATAGCGTATGGGCACCTACAGGAAAAGATGGAATTGTTTATACCCCTTCGCGACCAACGGCTACAACGCAGGAATGGGAAATGGCCAACGACCTTGGAGATAAACACGCGAGTTCTCTTACCCAAGGAGGCGCTATTCCAGCATCATCCACAAATTTCAGAACAGTAGGAAAAATTTATGTTGAGTCGGGCAAAACGGTGAATTATGTTTTGTATCCCGAAAATGCTACAAAAAGTCTCTACATTGGTTTGTACAACACCGGCGGAACATTGCTGGCTTCAAAGTCTGGTCTTGGTACTTTAACTGGTTCATATCTGCCGAATTTTACTGGTTGGATCACAGTCAAAGTGCGCAACAATGTGTCTTCTAACCCTGCTCAAAAATGTTGGGTGAATATCACCTACACGGCTCCGGCAATTGTTCTTGTTGCAAATTCCACTTCTTCGTCCAACGAAGTTGCAGTGTGGTCTGGAAATGGCAATTCTTCCGACTGGCTTACCGGAGAAAATTGGGAAGATGGCGTTTTGCCGGCGGCAGATCGTGATGTGATTGTTCCGGGAAATGCATTTCCACAGCCGGCCATTCATGGTGGCATGGCAGTAAACAATATCACCATCGAAGAAGGCGCTCATCTTTTTGTAGAAGGCGAATTGGTAGTGAATGGATCTCTCAACAACAGTGGTGAAATTACGGGTTCGGGTAATCTGATGGTCGATGGCAATTATCAGACACTGCAAGGAATCACCGATGTGATGTATAGTATTTATCCCAATCCGGCAAATGGTGAAGTTCATTTATTTGTAAATGGATATCAGGATCCTCTCTCCGAAATGCAGTTGAATCTTCACACATCAGAAGGCAAGTTGATTGCTGAAATAAGAGGGTATATGATTGCTGTAGATCAGGAATTGAATAACTGGATAGGCAATGCCGCTGCGGGCGTTTATTTCATTCACGTAATAGGGGATGATGCACAAGCCATTCGTTTGGTAGTAGAGAAGTAAATGAACCAAAATGCATGATTGCGATTCGGAGATTAGTTCTTAAAACTAACACCTATTTCAATATTTGTATAGAACATAATCTTTGCAGGCACGAATGAAATGTAAACTTGATTTTGCGGAACTCACGATGTTGCCTTGACATTATTGCAACGACCCGCAGAGGTGCCAATTATGCCTGTGCCATGCGAGCGTAATTGGAAACTTGCCTAAGATTGAACACAATTCAAGATTGAAAAAAGTCCTTATTGCACCATGGGCCTTGACGTTTTATTTCTCTACCTTGCTTGGAATGTAGGTTTATCTACTCAATAACCAAGGACAAAGACACAATTTCTTTATCCGCAATAAGCGATAGGTTGTATATCCCCGCTTCTAAATCGAACGCATATTCCAATTGGTATGTCAATTGATTGGCTGCAATTTTTTCATCCTTCACAATTCGCCCCAGGGAATCGGTAATTCTTAATGTGAATGTGTCACGTTTTTGATTGTTCACATTAAGTGTAAATGAACCTTGATTCGGGTTAGGATATACCAGAGCTGTAATAGACGTTGGTTGCAATTCGTCCACGGAAACCGGACCATTGCTTATGAAAATATCATCGATGGCCAATTCATTTCCCCCATTGCCAGGGCCATCCGGAAGATCGGGGTTATAGGGCTGGGTCCAATTGCGAAAGGCAACGTTTACGGTTTCTCCGGAGTAATCTGCCAGTGACATCTGATGAATAGTTGGTGTGGGTTCTTCTCCCAGATTGCCGGTATCGAATTCAGGTGAAAGCAAAATATAATCTTCAATGGCGTTGCCACCTGTCGAAATAAATATCTGATATTGATCGCGGAAAAGGCCACTGCTGGTAATGGCTAATCCCGTCCATGTGAGGTATGGATCTGTTCCTAAAGTGACCGCTGGTAAAACCATCCAATCGTCGCTTGGCCCTTCATCGCCCTGATACCAGCTTACACTAAAAGCGGCATTGCCTCCGGTAAATCCTTGTGCAGTAACTGTGCGAACTGTCCGGGCACTATCTGCCAAAGTAGACAGGTCAGGATCGTCGGGCGTTAATCCATCCAAATTGTAAAGCATTATTTCCGCAGGCATTCCATCGCTGAAATCTTCGGAATAGAGTATCTGTGCGTTGAGGTAAGAACAAATGAAAATAAGTGTAAATAAGAAGTAGAATTTTTTCATGGCACGAAAGATTATTTTTATTTCTGAGTACAAATGAACAAAAACAGTTCCGATTAAAATATTTTATTTCATAATCAAAAAACAATACTTTTCGGGTTTACTATTGCGTGTGTTTTGAATTTAGGATAGAGCGCAAGGCTTTTTTTGTGCAAAGAGTTTCTACATCTATGCTCTTGCGATAGATTCGAAG
>JBJXFC010000257.1:0-31622 GCA_046153915.1 Flavobacteriales bacterium | reverse complement strand
TCTCTGAAATTTCGCCTTGTCTGAACCAAAAATTCAATCATAACAATTCAGCTCATGAAATCTTAGACAGCTTCTTGGCGATGTTTTTGGCCCCAGAGCGCAGGAGTTTTAGGAAGTCGTCGATGTAGGCGGTGAAACCGGCCAAAGCTTCAGCGGGAACGTCTTATCTCAAGAACAAATCCTCAACAAAAAAGCCCCTTCAAATGAAGAGGCTTCTGATTTTCTGATGGGGTTGTAGAGACGTGATGCATCGCGTTTATTGGAACAAAATCGCGATTCACTGAGACGTGATACATCGCGTCTCTACTGGCCGCTACGCGGGCTTACGCCGCTGGCGGCGCCTGTTTCATCGAAACCAAATCGCGGTCAAACAAATACAATGCGCTGTTGTCGTTGCCTACGAGTTTGAGACGATCGTTGATATTGCGCGCAAGCGATTCTTCTTCGATCTGCTCGCTCACATACCATTGCATAAAATTGTGTGTGGTGTAGTCTTTTTCTTTCAAACAAACATCTACTACGCCTTCGATTTCGGCGGTCACTTTTGTTTCGTGGTCGAGTAGGAGACGAAAAACATTTTGCAGGTTCTTATAATCTTTGCCAGGTTGAGCTAAAGCTGGAATGACAGCAATGCCGCCCCGGTCATTTACGAATTTCACGAGTTTGAGCATGTGCATACGCTCTTCGTCGCTGTGCTGGTAAAGAAATGCTGCGGTTCCAGGAAATCCATGTGCCTCGGCCCAGGATGCCATGGCGAGATAGGCCTGACTGCTTTCTGCTTCTACTTTGATCTGATCGTTCAGCGCTTTCTCTACTTTTTTGTTTAGCATATTGATGTATTTGAGCCGCCAAAGTTAGTCAAGGCGACTGATTTTACATCAAACACGTTCAAAAGTGGGAAGTTCAGCGAACACGCAAATTGCCCAGAAAACGACTGCGCTTGCGGTGCAGTTTAAAGTGCAGGTACCACCACAGATTCACTGCTGCTTTGAAGAGGGGATTCATGGATTAGATTTTGAAGTGTTTTTTCGATAGTGGGGTAGTGGAATTGAAATCCGGCTTCCATCAGTTTTCCGGGATACACCCAGCGGCTTTTCAGAATAAGTTCGCTTTGGGTTTGCATCCAGATTGCGCCCAGTTGTAGCATCCATTCACTCATCGGAAAATGTATCAGCGCTCCCAAATGATGGCGAATGCTGCGCGTAAATACTTCGTTGGTCACAGCATGGGGTGCTACAACGTTGATGGGACCCTCGAGATCTTCATGCTGGTAACAAAATGAAATGGCCCGCACGAAGTCTTCTTCGTGGATCCAGGAAACCATTTGTTTGCCATCGCCTTGTTTGCCTCCCAATCCGCGCAATGCCAGTTTTCGCAATACGGGCAGTACACCGCCTTTTTTGCCCATTACGATGGAAGAACGCATTGCAATTTTGCGCGTACCTGGAGTGGGAATGTCAAATAAAGTGTTCTCCCATGCCTTTGCCACACGCATGCTGAAGTCATCTCCAATGCGCGCGCTTGTTTCATCATTGGGTTTGTCTGTGGTGTGAGCATAAATGGTTGCAGTTGAACTGTTGATCCAAACAGCAGGCGGATTGTTGGCCATGATTACTGCAGCGCCAAGGATCATCGTGCTGTTGATGCGACTTTCCAGAATTTCTTTTTTATTCTGTTCTGTGTAGCGGCAATTGACACTACGACCTGCCATGTTGATGAGTAAATCACACCCATCAATGCTTTTCATCCACGGACCAGTATGCCGGCCATCCCACTCCAAAAATTGTATTTTTCCTTTGCGTGGATGCGCATAACGCGTTAATACAAATACCTCGTCAAACTGACCGGCCAACTGGTCGCAGATGACTTCACCCAGGAAACCTGTTCCTCCGGCTACAACTAAACGACTTTTCTTTTTCATAGGAAATATGTTTTATCGATCGAATGTGTTTCAATTCGTATAAAAGTTTCAGATAATATTGAAAGCATGCTGTAAAAAAAATGGACATCAATCCAATCCGCTGTCCAGAATGCCCTCCATGGTTTCTGGTCCTGGTATTTCTTTAACACCTTTGTATACTCTGTATATAATGACAGTGAAATAAATTCCAGAAACCAACGAAATTCCCATCGCCACAAAGAACAGCACCTCGAGTTTAAGGATCACTGATCCAATACTGACAACCACAATCGATCCAAGTAAGTAGCAATAATTCCTGATATCCTGTTTGATTTTGGGACCAAAGGTCTTCCATTGCGTAAAGTAATATATCAGGACAATTAAGTGCAGGCAACCCACCACAAACATTCCCATCAATCCGATGTAGATTGTCAAAAATCCTAAGAGTGTAAGACTGCCGAGAATGGCGTTGGTAATGTATATCGCGCGTTTCATAACGTCTATTTTATGAGTTTTAATAGTGTTCCCGCAAACCAATTTGAATCTGCTTTCACGAATAACTCGAGTGCTCCATCCACTTTGCGCACAAAATCCTCCAGCGATTCGATGAACTGAATAAACTGCTGTGCCTCTTTCTTTTTGCGGTCGGCCGGGTCGATGTCCTTCACCTGCATGAGGGTGTTCACAACGGGCTCCAACTCACGTTTGCGGCGCTCACCGGCAATTTTCGTGGCGATCCTCCAGATGTCTTTTTCGGCACGGAAATATTCTTTGCGCTCGCCTTTTACAGATATCCTTTCTACCAACCCCCAATCTACCAGACTGCGCACATTGAGGTTCACATTGCCCCGACTCATATTGAGTTCTTCCATGATGTCTTCCATACTCATGGCCTCCGGACTGGTGAGCAAAAAGGCATGCATCTGCGCCATCGATTTGCTGATTCCCCACGCGCTGCCAAGGCCTCCCCAGGTGTCTATGAATTTGGTTTTGGATTCTTCGAGTGTCATTTGGTATCGTATTACGACACAAATATAATCAAAGTTTCCGAACTTCCAAAAAATATTGAAAGTTGTGATAGATTATTTTTTCTTATAAAAGCGGAGGATACTGATCTCTTTTCGGATGGGTGAGCCCTCCAGCAAATGGTTTACCAATTCCTGGGCCATGCGCGGGGCTTGTAAGACTCCTCTCGCTCCAAGACCATTGAATATGGCTACATTGGGCTTTTCGGGGTGAATGCCTAACACGGGTTTGCGATCATGCGTTGTAGGCCGAAATCCGGCGTGATGGGCAACGACTTTAAAATCTGATCTCATAACCGATTTTAATGAGGCGCTTAATTCGGCTAATCCCTCAGCACTGGGGTCGATGTCTTTTGGATCAAGTTCATGTGTTGCGCCCAATCGAAACGAATTGTTGCCCAAAGGCACAATGAAATTTCCAAAATTCACCATGCTCGTAATGGGCGAAACATTTTCGACAGTAAGCACCTCGCCTTTGTGTGGCGTAATGGTTATGCGTTCGAAAAGCCCTTCGTGTATGGCTTGCCAGCCCGTGCAATAGACATGCATAGTTTCCGGATCGTCATCTGGATTAACGTTGAAATTTTCACTTCGCAAAACACCGTTATTTTCAAAATAAGTTCTCGCGAGAGACAGAAAAACTTTCATGTCCAACCAACCACAATTGTTCACCATTCCATGCCCGTGAGGTTGATGAAAAAAGGCTGGTATGTCCGGGTGTTGATCTGCGCTCAAATAAGGAGCTACTTCCAGAATTGTTGCGCGATGATCCCAGTCATTGGCACTGCCGTGATCTCCAAATAAACGAGCCAATGGCATTTTATGGTAGAACGATGCACCCAATATTTTTTCGAACCGGGGATAAATTTCTTCCATGACCGGAATAAACTTATCTGCTTCCCAGGATAAAATAAGTTTGCGAAAGGAAATCGGATTCCACATGCCGGCAGCAATGATGCTGGACGAACTGCGATGACCATCGTCGATGATCTCAAACGCAACTCCTCTTTCCATCAGCAACAATCCCAGCACACTTCCTGCCAGACCCTGACCTATGATGCAATACTTTTTGGGAGTTGCACTCACTTAATCACTCCCAACTCTTTACCCACTTTGGTAAACGCCGCAATGGCTTTGTCGATGTGTGCAGTCTCATGGGCAGCACTTAGCTGAACCCGGATGCGGGCCTGATCGCGTGGCACCACCGGAAAGAAAAATCCGATGACATAAATGCCTTCCTGCAACAATTTATCCGCAAATTCCTGCGAGAGCTTGGCATCGTACAACATAACGGGAACAATCGCCGAGTCGCCATCTTTGATATCAAATCCCGCTGCTTTTATTCCATCCTTAAACCGGCGAATGTTGTTTTCCAATTTGTCGCGCAACGATGTTGTAGTACTCAACATATCAAAAACCGCAATGCTGGCGCCCACAATACTTGGAGCAAGTGAGTTCGAAAACAGATAGGGGCGTGAACGTTGTCTCAGTAATTCAACAATCTCTTTTCTTCCGGATGTAAATCCGCCCATGGCACCGCCCAACGCTTTGCCCAGTGTGCCTGTTATGATGTCTACACGACCCAGTACATTTTTTAGTTCTATGGTTCCTCTGCCGGTTTTTCCGATAAAGCCCGTTGCATGGCATTCATCTACCATCACCATCGCATCGTATTTGTCAGCGAGGTCACAAATCTTATCGAGTTGTGCCACATAGCCATCCATGCTGAAAACACCGTCTGTAACAATCAAACGGAAACGTGTGCCTGCTGCAACGGCTGCTTTTAACTGTTCTTCGAGATCATCCATGTTGTTGTTCTTGTAGCGATAACGCTGTGCCTTGCACAAACGCACTCCATCGATGATACTCGCATGGTTTAATTCATCGCTGATGATGGCATCCTGTTCTCCCAACAAAGGCTCAAATACTCCGCCATTTGCGTCAAATGCTGCTGCGTACAAAATGGTATCTTCGGTATGTAGAAAAGTGGAAATTTTTTCTTCCAGTGTTTTGTGAATGTCTTGTGTACCGCAGATAAAACGCACACTGCTCATTCCAAATCCATGCGTGTCAATCGCGCGTTTGGCCGCTTCTGTCACAACGGGATGACTCGACAATCCAAGGTAATTGTTTGCGCAGAAATTTAATACTTCCTTCCCATCACTGGTTTTGATCACTGCATCCTGTGGTGTTGTGATGATGCGTTCGCGTTTGTAAAGACCTGCTTCCCGGATGTTTTTTAATTCCGTTTGCAGGTGTTCTTTCATGCGTGTATACATAGGTGTTTTTTATTTTCGGATGAATTGAGTTATGAAGGATAAATGACTTTGCGCATTTCTACATCGCCCGGCAAGTATACAACGGTCACTTTGGTTCCGCGCTCATAGAGCGGTTCGCCTTCGCACATTTCTTCTGCACGAAAAGTGACTTTCCCTTTTTCAATACTTTCGAATTCAATCATGGGATAATAAACCCGCTTTCCATCTTGCACGGCTGCCATCCAATTGATGATTGTACCTTCAACTTTGGTTTTCCGAAACATAAAGCGCACTTCTTTCCGGAATTTCCACCAAAAAAATGCCACCACGATGAGCACACAAACAACGGCAACAAAAACATTTAACGGGGTAATTTCCATGACAGCTCATTTTGCATTTGACTGCAAAAATGGTGAAAAATAAAAAAGCCGAAGAAATCTCCGGCTTTTTAACTGATTGTTTTAGTTTTTAGCGTCCCATTCTCAGAATGGCGCGTTCTCCAGTTGTAAGATCTGTGACCTCTATCAGCGCATTGGATGCATACCTGCGATCGCTGAAGTAGATGGTCTGGTTTGTAAATGTTCCTTCTATGGGCTCAATGAGCTGCTGTCCAAGAACATTGTATGCGTTAATTCGAATGTCGTGCGATTCTTTGAAGAAGAACAGGATCTGAACTCCCTGATCGGTCAGTGTGCCCATGATAGACGAAGTGAAGTCGGTAATGTCACTTACTGGTTTCACCACTTTAATAGTTCGGGTTGAAACCGATTCACAATCTCCGGTGCGGGCAGTAAGTGTTACAGTATAAATGCCGGCAGCATTGAATAAATGCTGTGGATTGGATTCGATGCTCGAAATGGTGTTGTCGCCAAAATTCCAGCTATACGAATCTGCATTTTCGCTGGTATTGTAGAAGTCGATTTTAACAGCGCCATTGTGCAATGAATAAATTTCTTCCTGTGTTTCAAAAGAACTCGTCACATCTCCTTTGGAAGTAACTTCAAATGTGAAATGGCCATCACAACCATGCGCATCGGTTACAAATGCGGTGTATTCGCCCGCGGCAACATTCTCCAGTGATGCAGATGCCGCACCGTTGTTCCAGGTTACCTGATAGGGTGCTGTTCCGCCCTGGATATTGAGCGCAATTGCGCCATTGTTGTCTTGTTCGCAGGTAGTAGGCAAAATCAATGCAGTCGCAGTGACATTTTCATCGCTTCCTATAAAGAAGTTGGCTTCTGTTGTTCCACAAATTCCATTGTTTGAGATTTGAACGGTATAAAAACCGGGATTCAGATTTTGTATGGATGCAGATGTTGTAACCGCTGTTTCCTGACCGATAATTTCACCGTCAGGATTGATCCAGGTAATGTCGCTTGGACCTCCGTTTATGATCACCTCTGCAGTTCCTTCACCCGTGCCAGGACATCCGGCAGAAGTTATATTGGCAAGTGCTGATGCTCCGATGTGCAATTGGAATCGAATTTCATTATTGCCGGCCTGAAGTTCGAGCGAAATGGTTTCAAATTGATTAAGGGGATACATCGTGCCTGTACTGATATCTTCAATCGCTATACAGGCTCCTTTTGCAAAGGATTCAAGCCCGGTGCAGGTGAGATCATAAGTGCCGGTTACACCAGCTTCCATGCGAAGGGTAATCACTTTGGCCTGATCAAATCCTCCGAATGTATTGATCGACAAATCGTCACCTTCTGTTGAAACACTTGCCATGTATGGCACTTCTTCCAACGGACTGCGGAGTTTGTATGCGTCTAATGTGTTTTCAAAACTCAATGTACCATCTTCGTTTCGAGAGAAGGTTGTTTCATCGCTGTGAGTTCCATTTGAGATATGAAGCGTTAAGACTTCATCCGGATTGCTTGTGCTTTTGAAAGTGCCTTGCACGTTTGATTTGCACAACTCGCGGGCAGTAAGCGCAGGTGCTGCATTATTTGCTTTTACAAAGAACGCCTGTGAATGTGGGATGTAGCGCGAACCACCGTTGGCGGCAACGCCATTGATGTAGGTCGCATATTGTCCGGAATTTGCATTCCATACATAAACAGCATTGTCAAAATTTGTTTTTGTCCAGTTTGGAGAATCCCAATCGATGGTACATGGATATGGATTGGCAATAAGATTCCATCCGTCTCCTGCTACATTGCCTGTGTTGGTATAAGTAACGGGCATCAGTTGATCACCTTTGTATATCGGTCCGGACAGATCAACAGTAATATCGCCCGTGTTTGCATAGATGAAATAGCCGCGGCCTGGCATAATGAGGTTTGTGACATTCGTAACGCCTACAAAACCAGCGTTCATGGCACCTGCTGCAGGTTCTGAATAATATTGCACATTTGTAAATGGATATGGCGGCGGATAATCACTACCCGGAAATCCTGTAGTAAGCAAATCGTCATTCCAGTCTCCTATGGTGCTATTTTGTATTGAAGAACACAAGCCAAACCAACCTTGAGAGTTTACATCGTGGTATCTGTTGAGCGAAACATTTCCTGTAATATCCCCGGCTACGATTGGACCAATCATGCCTGTTGACGCCTGATCACTCATCAAAACAAATTTATTGTTGGTGGTCAAAACCCCGGCCGTGATCTGAACATAGTTGCGTGCCCGAACACCGCCACTTGACGCATTTATAATAGCACCTCCTGCATTGTTCAGGGTGAAATTATACACGTTCGTAATCCCACTGCCTTCAATGTTTTGAGAGGTGGTTCCATTCAGAATGAGAGCACTTGTTTGGGCATTAAAAACGCCATTGTTGTCCAGATCCTTGTTTACGGACAGACTTGTTGAGCCGGCATTAAAAACACCTCCTGGATTTACCGTGAATTCGGCGCATGTGAGCGTGGCCCAATCGGATGTTACAGTAATACCAGATTGAATTACAACATTGGCATTTGAGCAAATGGAAGCGATGGCCTGCGGCACTCCATTGGGTTGATTGGACCAAATGGCACCACTTGTATTGCCTGTTGCAACGGCATACCAGGTTGAAACCCCATCGCCAATCGTTAAAATATGGCCGTCTTCAATATCGACGTTCGTCACTGTGAAAAAAGGCGCACTGTATGTACCCGAAATTCCGACCTCGTCGTCAAATCCATCGCCATCCTGATCGATAAGTAACATCAGGCGGTCGGCTGTGAAGCCAGTTATGCCGGTAAGATCAAAGCGCAGGGTCGTTGTTCCCACTTCATTGGTCTCACGGGCTTTCCATCTGCGTCCCATGATGTTTGAAATCTGGCAGTTGCTGCCTGAGTAAGGACTAAAGCTTAATGCGCCATTCTGATTTCCAAAAACGAGGTATTCACCATCTGATAAATTAGATGGATTAGAAACCTGAAGTATATCATCGTAGTTTTCACTAGCGCTCGTTGTCTGATTGAGATTTTGTGTTGCAAGTTCACGGCCCAATCCAAAAATATCGTTCGCATATCCCGCTTCATTGTAATAGAGGTGACTGGTAGTTTCAATTGTGAAACCATATTTTACGGAAAGGTATGTTTCAATTTGTCGGATTTCCATGGCGGTTAATTCGCGATCATAAACAATTACTTCTGCTATAAAACCCGACAAACCCATTGTAGAGCTTCCCCGACCAATAACACCCTGTGCGCTGGAAGGATAGTGATTGGTGTTGATGTTGTCGTTCATCGTTTTTATACCCTCACGAACTTCGCCCACTGTTTGATTGAAGTTATTGGCGCATTCAGCATAAATGAGTCGCGGTGATTCCTGAGCATAAGCGAATGGAACTACACTGCGATTAAGTCGCTCACCATATTGACCATGTCTCAGTCGATTGTCTGCTACATATCCAATGTGCAATCCCGGATCAGGTGAAGCCATTTGAACACCCAACACAAATTGATTCACGATGGCAGATTGCCTTTTAATAAGTGTAAAGACTGTGAAGGCGTGGTCATCAATTCCAGAGAGGTCTACATTGAAAAATTTGCCACCACCGTTTGTTTGAATGGCGCGGTGACCGTTGAGAGCTGAGGAATATAAATTGGGTCTTGCACTTACAGTATTTTGGGTGGCGTGATGTCCATTGCCACTTTGATCATTCCAAAAACTCAATGCATCGCCGTGGTTCGAAGAAGACGTTCCAACATCACCATTCAACCAGAGATAAAGTCCGGAACTCACTCCGCCCGGCGATTGGGCTTCGGAAACGAATACGAGGCCTGCTAAAAGAACCGTGAGGATTGTGCGTGTCATGATTAATTTTTGTTTTTTCATAGGGGTTAGGTAGTAAGTCTGTCCGTGAGTTTCCTCCATCGACACCCACGCTGATACGGGAATTGCGGTGAAATGGTTGCGGCCGTTTGTTAAAACAGACCAACAGATTATTTTCTTCGACGAATGGAAAAAAGCAACAGGGCAACCACTTGGATTGCCCTGCCTAACCTAACTTTAAACAAACATCACCACATGGGGTGACGCTGCATCTTCAGTAACCGGACTTTTGAAATTTAACTTCGATTAGTTCCTTTTCAAAAGTATATGGGGTGGGTACTTTATTAGCTTCAATAATTTACTTGTCAAATGTGAAAATGTTTTTCCATGCTAAACCTCTATGTTTACAGAGATTTGAACCGCGCATTGTGAATTTGTTAAAATGAGATGTAACCCGCATTGATACTGGCATTCTGATTATGGAACAAACCCTGAAAGGCATACTGATCCACACGATTCGCTACAACGACAATCAATTAATCGTACGTGTGTTCACCTCAAAATTTGGGTTAAAATCTTTTTTAGTTCGTTCTGGTAAAACCCAGAAATCTTCCAAAATCAATTTACTCCAACCGCTAAGTCTGATTGAATTCGAGGCTGTATTGAAAGAACAATCTCGTATTCATCCCTTGAAGAATCTGAGCAGCGCTCATCCCTGGCAGTCTATTCCTTATGATGTGTCCAAAAGTGCCATCGTTTTGTTCTTAAACGAAGTCATCTACAAAACCATTCCGGATGATTACATCAATGAACCGCTGTTTCAATTGCTTTGGGATGCGCTTATTCTATTAGACGATACTATGGATGCGAAGAATTTTCATATCTGGTGTTTGCTGGAAATTACACGGCATTATGGTTTCTATCCGCAATGCGAAGAAGAAGTAAAATATTTCGATATGGGATTGGGTTGCTTTGTTGATCGACTGCCTGCGCACAAAGATTTTATGGATGCAGAGGAATCCATTGTTATGCATGAAATGCTCGATAAAGAATGGCCCGAAGTGCAAGATCTTTTATTGAGTGGTGATTTGCGAAAAAGAGTGCTGATGAGTCTTGTGAGGTATATTCGAATACATCTTGAAAGTCTGAGAGAAATTAAATCACTCGAGGTTTTGCATGAGGTGTTTCATGACGATTCAATTTGAAGTTTTTATTCGTACCTCGGGTACCGCTTTTAGGTCTTAAGTTTCTGTGCAATTCAGGGTCATCTTATTTCTATTTTGCGGCCCATTAGAACAAGAAATTGCAATTCAGTAAAATCATAGGTCAGCAGGAGTCAAAAGACCGTCTGCGCAGAGCTTTCAATGAGGGAAGGCTCGCTCATGCTATTATGTTACTTGGTCCGGAAGGTTGCGGGAATCTCGCTTTGGCACTGGCTTTTGCCCAGTATGTAGCGTGCCCTAACAAAACGGCTGATGATAGTTGTGGACAATGCTCTACTTGCCACAAACATTCCTCATTGCAGCATGCGGATGTCAATTTTACTTTTCCATTCTTCAATAAAAGTGAAGGTGGAAGTGATAAAAAAACAACGTGCGATGATTGGATGACAGAATGGAGGGAGCTGATTTTGAAAGATCCCTACAGTTCGGTAGAAGACTGGAAGGATGCCATTACCAAGGACAACAAACAGCTTATCGTTTCGGTATATGAAGCCAGTCGCATTATGCAGCGCCTTTCTTTGCGCAGTTATGAAGGCGGAAACAAATTTCAGATCATCTGGCTTGCAGAGTATCTGAAAACAGATACTGCCAACAAATTGCTGAAAATTCTGGAAGAGCCGCCTGCAGGAACTATTTTCCTGTTGATTGTAAATAGCTCAGAGAATATTCTTCCCACCATCGTATCGCGCGTTCAAACCATCTACATCCCCAAAATTGCTGATGAGGATGTAAAATCTGGTCTTGTTGCATTGGGTCAAATGCCCGAACAAGCTGAGAAAATTGCTCACTTTGCACATGGCAACTGGAACAAAGCGCATCTGCTGGCAGAATCGCGCAATCCCGATGAAGATTATGCACGTTCGTTTCAGGAATGGATGCGAATGTGTTATTCTAAAAAATCTCCGTGGCTAATTCAATGGGCCAATGCCATGCACGATAAGACACGGGAAGATCAAAAACATTTTCTGACCTATGCGCTTGATCAGATTCGTCAAAACCTTTTGCTCAACTATGCCGGCGAAGGAATGACACGCATGAATGATATGGAAATGGCTTTTTCGAAAAAGTTTTCGCCCTACATCAATGATCTCAACGCCGAGGATCTGATGGCTGAATTGAATGAAGCTCATGCAGACATTTCACGCAATGCCTATTCCAAGCTGGTATTCACGGATCTGAGTATGAAGATTCATTACCTCCTTACACGCAAAGCCTGAAGTGCAAACCGAGATTCGAGGAATTGCGTTGACTTTTAGAAAAGCCCAGCTAGCTTCTAAGGTTAAACCCAAATTACGGGCGTTTCATAATAAATAATTGACTTTTCCCTTTGCCCAAAGTGAACAAATAGCAGCCATCTGAAAGTTGATTGACATCTACACGGTTCTGCCGATGATGCAACGATCCTTGCATTACGATTCTTCCTCCTGTATCGGTGACTGTATAGCCGGTTTCGTCGTTGGGATTGGTAAAATGTAACCAGTCGTTTGTCGGATTGGGATATAGTTGCATTCCAATTGATAAAGTGTCGCTATCGCCGACGGCGGTAATACAAGCAGACTCTTGAAGCGTTGGCAAAAAGACGGCTGTAAATGGCTCTTGTTGCGAAATGTCATCTGTTGCGTCGTAGATACTGGCCGCAACCTGATCATCGTTAAGTCCAGAGTAATAATTATTCACCAGGTCAATCTCAGCTTCATTGAGGTCGTTTTCACATCCACAACCTTCAAACGGTAAGTATGCACTGAACCCGCCGTCAAGGTAAATATTCCAGTCGTTATAACTCAGAAAACAATTGTTTGTAAAGTTCATTATTCTCTCGCAGCGCATCAACATATTGATGTCATTCCCTTGAAATACATTCTCTTGTATAATGTGATTTTGTCCTCCAAGAATGGCTAAGGCGACACCCTCATTCTCTTCAAAAACATTGTTGGTTACTTCTGAAGTCAATTGAGTGATATCGAGGATGGTCGAGTTTTGTAGATTGTGGTGAAAATAGTTGTTAGCAATGATTCCTCCCGATATTGAAACAACCGATGAATTCGAATGTGTATTGCGCACTTCGTTGTTTGTAAAAATGGACGGGCTTAATTCAGGACACAAAGCCTGAAATCCCGAAGAATGCAAAAGGCTGTTTTTGATGGTTGCAGCGCATGAATAGGCAAAGAACTGCGCATTTTCGGCGACGCAGTGATCAACATAATAATCGGTTCCTTCAGATCCAATGGCCCAACCAGTTGATAAGTAGTTAGAAACAGTGGTTACATATTGAACAATTCCGAAATGACAGTATTCGAACTTACAACCTTCTTCGGTTTCGGCATTGTAATCTGTTGCAAGATCAAACAAAACTATTCCACCCCAGAATACCTGATCATCCTGTCTGCTGAATAGAATCGGATTGACAGCGGTGCCAACTGCCCTGATGGTACCGGCTACCTGTACGTAGGTTTCGTGTTGAAAATAGAGCTCTACACCTTCGCCGATCGTCAGCGTCACCCCCTCAGGAATCGAAAGAATACCAGTAACAATATGCGGATTATTTACTTCTTCGAGTGTGAGATCACTTGAAATTACTCCATTGATTTCGATGGATGAAGCATTCAGGAAACATCCACCGAGACACAAGGTAAAGAATAGTTTTTTCATAATGAGAAGGTTAATCGGATGAGTGTACTTTGCTAAGACACATTGCTCATGATTTTGTTGCTTGGGGAGCTTACGAATTTGTTTTATTGCTGGGTATTCATCAGTTCTCTGATCATTCAATCGGATTAAGGTGCAAAGCGAAAGACTGTCTATTTTTGTACTCATTGAGCCTGGGTTATCTGGTCGAATTTGTGAATGAGATTCAAAATACCAAAGAATAAGACTACTACCCGAATAGCAAGGTATATTTGCGTAAAAAGAACGCGCCTAAACGTGGTCTCCCTTGTGGTTTTTGTGAATCCAAACTATGTCACCTCAACGGACGCGATATCCTGAAACATTCTGGAAGTGTTCGTCTGATAAGGAATTTTGGATCGCAATGGAGATTCGATCGCATAATGCTATTTTATTTACAATTTTGGATAAGGTTTTTGCAGACTAAAATTGAGTAGCAAAGAGGACCTGCAGAGCTTAAGGTCTGCGATAATCTTGAGAACGTGTGGGTTACTTTTCGCGAATATTCCGCAGGAATCTTAATTCTCTTAATTAATGGTGAATTTTGTGCGCTGTATACGCTAAAACATCCTTCAATCTTTTTGTTGAAAGTTAGCAAGGCTATTCTTTTGCACCGCAATTCTTGGATTACGGGTAAAAAACGATGACCGCCTCAGGGCGGTCATCGACTGCAATTGCAGCACTACATCATCTTACCTTAGATTTCAACACTAGAGAAGACTTTCAAGTCTTTTTATTCCAACTCTTTTTCGGCTTGCTGTGAGTAGAATTTTCCTTTTGCAACAATGGATTCAAAGAGTTTTTTGGCATCATCACTGCGGCCAAGTGCTTGCAATGATTTGGCTTTGTAAAACTCAGATTCTTCATTGAATTTATTGATCATATTGCGCATTGTCTGGTCATAAAAACCAATTGCTTTATCATAATTGCCCAGGTAATAATTGCATTGAGCAGAATAGAACAAACCATTCACATCATCCGGATATTGATCAAGAACTATTTGAAACTGTGAAAGTGCAAGTGCGTAGTCTTTGTTGTCCATCGCACGAATACACAAAGTCAGGTAATCGAGATAGGGAATTTCTTTTATCACTTCTTCTTCTTCCTGAGCTGCGCGTTTTGCCTCTTCACTTTCAAATTGAGCGGGCACTCCACCTGGATCAACCTCAAAAGATGTCCAATGTTCTTTAACTACTTTGGTATAGTCGGCCACTTTGTAATGCAGGATCGATTGTATGCCAATGGCCATCACTTTGCCAGAAATATCTGCACGTGGGATTGCGACTTCAGAGTCTACAGGTATTGCAGAAACTTGTGTGTAGTTTGGGTTGGAAGAATTGTCGGAGGAAGATTCATTCTCAACGAGGTTAACATCGGAGTTTGATGCATCCTGATTTGCAACGGCAGTGCCGGTATTGAATTGATTTTGCGCATCGCGGAATGCAACAGTCGTATTTCCCGACGCAGCATTGTCACTTTGTGAAGGTGTTTCCCCCGATTGACTGTCCAAAGCCGAAGGAGCCGGGGATTCTTCTGTCGATGGAATGGAATTATCTGTTTGAGTAGTGCTTTGTGATGGTGATACAGCTGTGTTTTGAGCGGTGGTTGGTTCGTCGCTGTAGTGATTTACAACAAGTAAAGTGCCCGTAACGGCAATGGTCGCAGAAACACCCGCAATGATGATGGTTTTAGCGCCAAACCAGGCGGCGGTTTTTAAAGCAACATCTGTAACGATGGCAGCACTGGTGGAAGCCGCACCCGAGGAGGCAGCGGCTGAAGATGCGGTTCCGGATGCTGCTGCGCTTCCCGGCGCATTGGAAACCATGTTCAGAAATGATTCTGCTCCTGGTACCGCGGTAAATACGGGCAAAATGGCAAAGCCTTCCAGTGCCTCTGCTACGAGAGGATTGGAACTCGCCAGCGCCTTAATTTCTGCTTCCCGCGCCGCACTCAATTTTCCCTTCTGGAAAAGTTCGATCTCTTCCAGCGTAGGCATTGTATATGATGTATTCGACATTCTCATTTTGTTCCTGTCAGCATTAAACGCAAATTGCGCTTGCCGTTCTGTATATAGGATTTAACCTCTCCAAGCGAATAGCCCGTCGATTCTGTAATTTCTTTGTAACTCTTTTCGTGAAGAAAAAACAACTTCACACATTCTTTTTGCTCCTGGTTGAGTGTTTCAATAGCACCTTCCAGTTTATTCAACTCTTTTTCTTTCCATTCGGCAAGAAGTACTTCTTCCGAATCTTGATCGTGATTGCTTACAACACGCATATACGTATTGTAGCGTGTATGATGTTGCTTATTGGTTCGCAATATCATCAGGCAATGATTGCGACTCACGCGATGTAACCAGGCCTGAAATGCAAGAATGTCCTGCACAAGTAGGGCATCTACAAGTTTTTCAAAAATCGCAAGTGTAGCATCTTTAGCTTCTTCCTGATTTTTGAGGTATTTCAGACAGACACCAAAAACCAGATGACTGTAGCGCTTGTAAAGTTCGCCCAGCCATTCCGACTTGCCATCCTTCCTGTAATTCTGAAGGAGCTCGCTGTCGGCCAGTTTGGATATGTCTTTTCTGAAAAACAATGGTATTCTAGTCTTTAATTGGTTGAACCAAAGGACCGGAAGCACGTTTGCCTGATCCGGTCCTGTGGTTTCCTAACCTAACGAAATTATAAAATAAGAAGCTTATTGGTTCATTTTTTTGTAATAATCCTGCAAATAATTTTTTGTCTCTATCACAATTACCCCGCCGGTTGTGTCACCATATTTGGCTGGTAGGCCGCCGGTGTAAACCGATACGCTGTTTATTCCACTGGCAGGAATGTTCACGTTATTGCCAGTGTATTTTACTCCATCAATGAAATAAATAACAGTTCCTGCGCGGCTTCCTCTGAAATAAAGGTTCTCACCATCGGTTTTGATATCTGAGGACATACTGGAGACCAGATTATTAATGTTACCCCCTGCAATAGCGGCATTGTGCTCCAGTTCCTTTGCTCCGAGAGTCGTAATAGTCCCATTCAAAGGATCCAAATGTGGAGCCCTATAGGGAATTACTACTGCCTTGAGAAGATTGCCTTCCATTGCAGTAATGGGTTCAAGGAAAATGGTCTTATCCGCATTGACAACGATACCCGATATCGTAATAGTGTCATAGCGCATATCCTGTATACCTACTGAATAAATACCCGGCTTTAAAGGCTTAAGCCTGTATTTGCCATTTTCGTCAGTCTGGTCTCCTACGATATCAGAGCCATTGGTAGCCACAATTATTACCCCCGGAAGAGGCAAACCAAGAGAATCCAGGGCTTTACCATGGATTTCACCAAAACCCTGGGCTTTGGCGCAGAGAACAAAAACGATTGCGAGTGCGGTGCAAAAGATTTGTTTGTTCGACATAAACTACATTTTTATATAGTAATGATTCAAGTGCACACAGAATTCCATAAAAGTTGACTTTTTTTTCTAAAATATTTTTCAACGACATGATAATCAATCAAATAAATTTTTGGATTGGAAGTTTTTTATCTTTTTTAGAGTGCCGGAAATCCCCGAGTTGTTCACTTAACCAGTATCAATGCCTTCTCGCGCAAGAGAATGCGTATTTTCGCGCCCTCATTTGAAAAGAGCGTTAACGGATCCCATTCCGGAATGCCTACCTGATATGAGTGATTCTATAAAGCACGAGTGCGGTATTGCACTTATCCGATTGAAGCAACCGCTTCATTACTACACCGAGAAATACGGAACTTCATTCTACGGCCTCAACAAAATGTATTTGTTGATGGAAAAAGAACACAACCGCGGACAAGACGGTGCCGGATTGGCCAATATCAAACTGGATGTGGAGCCGGGAAAAAAATACATTAGCCGCATTCGCAGCAACGACCAGCAGCCTATCCGGGATGTTTTTGCGCGTGTGATGTCGCGATTTGCTGAATTGGAAAAATCACATCCCGACAAACTCAAAGATCCCTATTACCTCAAACGCAATTTTGCTTTTACCGGCGAGTTGTTTTTAGGACATCTCCGCTATGGAACTTATGGCGGAAACAGCGTAGAAAATTGCCATCCTTTTCTTAGACAAAATAACTGGATGACCCGCAACCTCGTTGTGGCGGGAAATTTTAATATGACCAACGTAGACGAGCTGTTTCAACTTCTTGTAGACCTTGGTCAGCACCCCAAAGAAAAAGCCGATACTGTTACTGTCATGGAAAAAATCGGACACTTCCTCGATGAAGAGAATCAGGAATTGTTTGATATGTATAAGAAACAGGGATACAGCAATGTGCAGATTACAGAAAGAATTAGTAAACACCTCGACATGCAACGTGTGCTTTCACGGGCCACACGCGATTTTGACGGTGGTTATGCGATGGCTGGTATGGTAGGTCACGGCGATGCGTTTGTATTGCGCGATCCCAACGGAATTCGTCCGGCGTATTATTTTGAAGATGATGAAGTATGTGTAGTGGCCAGCGAACGCCCACCTATTCAAACTGCTTTTAACGTGCCTGTTGAACGTATTCACGAAATACCCCCAGGACACGCCTATATTATAAAGAAGGACGGAACATCTGCGGTCAAAAAAATTCGGGAACCACAAGAGAAAAAATCGTGTTCGTTTGAACGTATTTATTTCTCGCGTGGTAATGATCAGGACATTTACCGCGAGAGGCAAAATCTTGGACGCAATGTTGTTCCACTTGTACTTGAAAACGTAAACTACGATCTCGACAATACTGTTTTTTCATTTATTCCGAACACGGCTGAAACGGCGTTTTATGGCATGATGAAAGCACTCGAAGATCATCTCAACGACGTCAAAATTGCAGATCTTAAAAAACTCGGTGGATCAGCAACTGCAGAGGATTACGAAAGAATTCTTCGCAAACGTGCACGCCTCGAAAAGATCGCAATCAAGGATGTAAAACTCCGCACATTTATTACGCAGGATAGTGCAAGAGATGAAATGGTAAGCCATGTGTATGACGTCACCCATGGAGCCGTAAAGAAAAATGTAGACACGCTTGTGGTCATCGACGACTCCATCGTACGCGGCACTACACTGAAGAAGTCGATTATCAAAATGCTGGATCGTCTTGGCCCAAAACGCATCATCATTGTTTCTTCTGCACCGCAAATCCGATACCCCGATTGTTATGGAATTGATATGGCGAAGCTTGGCGATTTTATAGCTTTTCAGGCCGCCATCCAATTGCACAAAGAGCGCGGAACGTATGATGACACCATGCGAATCATCAAGAAGAAATGCGAAGATCAGGAAAACGCGGCCAAAGAAACGGTGCGCAATTATGTGCGTGAAGTCTATGAGCCATTTGATGTCAAAGAGATTTCAGCTAAGATTGCTCAACTTGTAACACCTTCTGAAATTTCAGCTAAAGTGGATGTCATTTTCCAAACCATCGAAGGTTTGCATGACGCGTGCCCCAATCATACCGGCGATTGGTATTTCACCGGACATTATCCCACACCGGGTGGAAACAAGGTGGTGAATAAGGCTTTTCTGAACTACATCAACGGAAGAAACGAAAGGGCGTATTGATTCGTGTAGAAGTGCATCACGTCGAAATGAATTGAACCCCTTCAGGGTTCTGTGCTTTTTCGTAAAACATTCAGCGATGGAAAAAATTCCATCGCTTCATGGTTGAACCCCTTCGGGGTTTTAGGTTTGATGGAGTGGTTTAAAGTCGTTTAAATTTTCGTTTTGAACCATGCCGGGTTCTTCGTGATTTTGATTTAGCGCCGAACAAACATTACAACGTGACTTCCATCGTGGAACATCAAACCACAAAGTGGTTTAATTTACACAACAGAGAGATTTATCTCTCTGTTGCAGAACCAGCAGAATCCCGCAACCCTGAAGGGGTTGAATGATGGAAATGATATCTTCGAAATTAAGACTAAATGGTGATGTAAGCAGGTGTGATGAACAATCACACGAAAATAAATGAATCCTTCAAGCCCCGAATTACCGAAGCGCACAGAGGAAAACCCTTACAAAATGTCGGTTACACAGAAACCCGCTTGTTTAAACTGCGGTACGTAAACGACTCAGCAATATGCCTTCTTACGAAACGGGCAACTGAATCCGCATTCACCATTTTGATATAGGTATTGCGAGGAACTCCATAATATTCGTAGGTATTGCCATCTGTAAAAACCACTTTAAGAATCGACTTATCGTAGTGGAAATCTGAAATTCCGGCTTGAGTTAAAGTAACCTGATACTCCTCTTTATTGGCATCAATAGTTTCAGGTGAAATACTCACCAAAAAGTGATAGGCTTCGATGATGTTTTTGCTTTCTTCTTCAGCGGCATCTTTTAATTCCTGATTATCGAAGAATTTATCCGGGTGACAATCCTTCATGCGATTGCGGTAGATGGTCTTCAGATCCTTCAGTGAAACTGTATTGGTAACACCAAGCAATTTGCGGAAGTCGTTGATTTTTTTCATGAACTGTGAAACGATTTAAGCTGCTGATTTTTCAGAAAGCGCGCGCGAAGATAGGGCTAAGTGAGTGATGCACAGTTATATATCCCGAATCGTTTTGTAATTCGCAGTAAATCAGTGTTTTAAAATGAGCTTAGGCCTGATCAATTTGTCATGGTTTGAGAATTACGACCGTCACATTTAGCAAAACACTTCGCCGAACATCCTCCGATTGCTCCACTATCAACCAACCAAATTCTCCGGTATGCACCAAAAAGAGATCTCCTTTTTTATGGGAAAGAACGGCTTTTTCAAAATCAGGAACCATCATGCCCGGACCAAACCATCCGAGATCGCCGCCATTGCCAGCCATTCCATCTTTGGAGAGTTCCTGGGCACACTTGGAAAACTTGCGGCCTTTTTTAATGTCGGCTTTTACCGATTCAAATATTTTTTTCACTTCAGTAGAATCCACATTGCCCAAATAAATTTCGCGAACTCGTGCCTGCCATTCGGATACCGTATCGCCTCGAAGAATAAGGCATTGTGTTTCATCACCTCTGCTCACCGGACCAACAACTTCGCCTTTTTTGGCCTTCCAGACCTTTTCTGAGTAAGGATGAATGGTGTCGTTGGCGGTGAGTTTTTCTTCCAGAATATTGCATAGTGGGCAGATTTTTTGGATGCTATCTGCGAGGGCCGGAGAAGACAATTTTTGAAGGTAAGAAGTTATTTTTTTGACCTGTACTTTGTTTTGCCCATTAACTAAATGGGGCATTATAACAGACAAGAAAATTAAAACAAGTAATCTCATTCTGTGATGTTGTTTGATTGATTAAAATATTCCCAAACCGTTTTCGCAGCCTTTTTGTTTACTACTTCTTCCAATTGTGAAAGCGTTGCTTCTTTCACACCATTTACACTTTTGAAATGTCCGATTAAGGATTGTGTGGTGCGAAAACCAATTCCTTTGATATCGGTCAACTCGGACCGAAGTGCTTCTTTGCTGCGTTTGTTGCGGTGTTTGGTAATGCCAAAACGATGTGCTTCATCGCGTAGTTGCTGTATGAGTTTTAATGTCTCACTGCGTTTGTCGAGATACAACGGCAGATTATCTCCGGGGAAATAAATTTCTTCCAGCTTTTTGGCAATGCCGATAATCGCAATTTTTCCCCGCAATCCCAAATTGTCCAAGCTTTCCAACGCAGAACTAAGCTGTCCTTTTCCACCATCGATGATGATGAGTTGCGGGATGCTTTGCTTCTCATCCAACAATCGACGGTATCTGCGCTGCACAACTTCCTTCATTGTATCAAAGTCGTTGGGGCCTTCTACCGTTTTTACATTGAAGATGCGGTAATCTGCTTTGCTTGGTTTGGCGTTTTTAAATACCACACACGCACTTACGGGATTGGTACCCTGGATATTGGAGTTGTCAAAACACTCGATATGCCTTGGCAATTCTTTCAAGCGCAAATCTTGCTTTGCTGTTTCCAAAATGCGGTTTACATGCCTTTCCGGATCTACTAACTCCTGCTGTTTTTGTGCATCGAACATGTAATGCGTGCTGTTGCGCTGCGAGAGCTCAAGCAGTTTTTTCTTGTCTCCGCGCTGCGGGTTGTGCCACGTTACTCCGGGTATTTCCATTTCGAGATCAAAAGGAACATAGATCTCATCCGACGAACTTTGAAAACGTTCACGCAAATCGATGATCGCAAATTCGAGCAATTCTTTATCGGATTCTTCCATCCGCTTTTTCAATTCATAGGTATAACCCTGCACAATAACGCCGTTGTTGATCTTCATGTAATTCACGTATCCCGCAGATTTATCACTGGCAATGGTGAAGACGTCTACATTGTGAATGCTGGGATTGACTATGGTACTTCGCGCCTGGAAACCTTCGAGTGTTTCGATTTTGTCTTTTAGGATTTGCGCTTCTTCAAAGGCATAGGCACCTGCTTTCTCCTGCATCATCGTTTTTAATTCACGAATAAGATCGCCATAATTGCCTTTGATGATCTGGCGAATGCGCTTCACATTGGCGTCGTAATCTTCAAGTGTTTGTTTGCCTTCACACGGACCAAGACAATTGCCCAAATGGTATTCGAGGCAGACTTTAAATTTTCCGGCCTCAATGTTCTTTTTGGTCAATGGCAATGAACATGTGCGGATCGGATAGAGTTTTTTGATCAAATCCAAAACCATGTGCATGGTCTTCACCGAAGTGTAGGGACCATGATACTCGCTGCCATCTTTAATCAACTGCCTTGTCGGAAAAATCCGTGGAAAATCTTCTTTTTTGATGACAATACTCGGATACGTTTTGTCGTCCTTCAGATTGATGTTGTAACGCGGCTTGTACTTCTTGATGAGCGAGTTCTCCAGCAGGAGTGCGTCCATCTCGGTTTCAACTACAATGATTTGGATATCTGCAATCTTGCGCACCAAAACGATGGTTTTACCGCTTTCGTGCGAGAGTTTGTTGAAGTAACTGCTTACCCTGCTTTTCAGACTTTTGGCCTTTCCCACATAGAGAATCTGTCCCTCCTCATCATAATACTGGTATACACCGGGTTTATGAGGTAGGGTTTTGAGAATCTGGTCGATGTGTTCGGCGCGTTCCATAGTGCTGCTGCTGCAAATTAAGCAATTCGGTCACAATTTGAATTCAAAAACCTTACCAGCGATCAAAACTGTTGTCTGATGGATGTGTTGGGGCTTGCTTCGATTTACCTTCGCACCTGTGAATCTCATTACCGGAGCCACCGGACTTCTTGGCACACATCTTATTCTGGAGCTATTGCAGAATGGTCAGTCAGTTCGTGCATTGAAGCGGGAAAACAGCAATACTGAGATTGTCAGAGATATTCTGGACTTCTATGCACCGGGTCATAGATTATTCGAAAAAGTGGAATGGGTTGTGGGAGATGTGATGGATGTGGAATCGTTGCTGAGTGCAATGGAAGGAATTGAATTTGTATATCACACCGCTGCCGTCGTTTCATATCACCGGAAAGATTGGGATCAGATGTACCGGGTGAATGTACATGGCACCGGCAATGTTGTGAATGCAGCCTATAAATCGGGTATACGCAAATTGTGCCATGTATCGAGCATTGCCGCACTCGGCAAAGTCAAACCCGGACAATGGATCAATGAGGCTGAAGAATGGAAAGACTCCGATTTAAATACACACTACGGCATCAGCAAACACGAGTCTGAAATGGAAGTTTGGAGAGGTGTTCAGGAAGGGTTGAATGCCATTGTGGTCAATCCGGGTTTTATTATCGGACCCGGTGATTTTGACAGAAGCAGCCCGTCGGTGTTTTCGAAACTAAACGAGGGATTGAATTACTATCCTCCGGGAGGTACGGGATTTGTTTGCGCCACGGATTGTGCAAAAGCTATGCGTCAGTTGATGCAATCAGAAAAATCCAACGAAGGATATATCCTTGTGGCTGAAAATTTATCCATGAAATATTTGTTTCAGGAGATCAATAAAAATCTGGGCAAATCGGGGCCAGAGAAAGAGGCGTCTTCCTTGATCATGCAGTTGGCACGCATTGCGGAATGGCTTAAGGAGAAATTTTCAGGTAAAAAAGCGGTCATCACCAGAGAAACGGTAAAAAACGCGTCTGTTCAATTCTATTATAAGAATGATAAAATTAAAGAAGCGATTGACCTGGAATTTACTCCTGTTTCGAAGGGGATTGAGCTGACGGCGGCTTATTTCCGATCAAAGAATCGTTGATTGCAATCACTTCAGTGCTGTCCTTTTTATTCCTGATTTCGGTCGGAATTCGTTTGTCATTTTCTGCTTGAAGTAATGTGAGTTTTTCAAGTACCTTATCTTCCATCAACAACATGTTTTCATGGTCTTTTAGATAGTATTCATAGCTGGAATAAAACTGATCTTTTAAAACTCCATGTTTGTCAAACAGCATTTTGTAATAGGTGTCCATGTATTTACCAATGGTGTCGGGTCGCCCCACCCGCGTGCCATACGAAGCTTCAAGCAATCTTACGTCCGTTAAAACGTCCACGAATTTATCTCCAGGAATGAGATTCTGTGGTGCAGAAGTAGCAGGTGCCGAGCATGAAAAAACGAAAGACGTGGTGAGCAATATCAACGCAAACCCAAGGAGAGTAACTGATTTTATTTTCATACTTCTTTTCGATTGAACAACAAACGCTTGCCCGCAGGCTTTTCAATCAATGTGCCTTTATCGTACACACAAACTCCATTGACATATGTGCGAATTACTTTACTTCTGAACTCCTGATTTTCGAAAGGAGACCACTGGCATTTGGCGAGTATATTTTCTTTGGTTACCCGCCATGGTTCATGCAAATTCACCACAACAAGGTCTGCATAATAGCCTTCCCGAATATAGCCGCGGCGATCAATCGAAAACATGTCTGCCACGTTGTGTGCAGTTTTCTGAATAATCTTTTCCAATGAGAATACTCCCTGATGATGCAATTCCAAAAGAGCTACTAGCGCGTGTTGTACCAAAGGCCCACCGCTGGGAGTTTTGGTATATACCTGGTTTTTTTCTTCAATAGTATGAGGAGCGTGATCTGTTGCAATCACATCAATGCGGTTGTCATTTACTGCGGCGCGTATGGCTTCTCTGTCGGCCGCAGATTTTATAGCCGGATTCCATTTGATATAATTGCCCTTTGTTTCGTAGTCTGCATCGCTGAACCAGAGGTGATGAACACAGGCCTCTGATGTTATTTTTTTCTCGCTGAGCGGAATGGTGTTGTCAAACAAACTGAGTTCTTTCGCCGTGCTGATATGTAGAATGTGAAGTCGCGTTCCGTATTTTTTTGCAAGGCTTACTGCAAAAGAGGAGGAAGAATAACAGGCTTCGGCGCTGCGAATGGCCGGATGATATTTCAAGGGGATGTCATCTCCGAATTCGGCTTTGTATTTTTCCAGATTGCTTTTGATCATGGGATCATCTTCGCAATGCACAGCTATCAATGTTTTTACCTGTGCGAAAATTTTATCAAGTGCATCAGGGTTGTCCACCAGCATGTCGCCTGTGCTGCTGCCCATAAAAATCTTCACACCACAAACTGTCGATGGATCCACCTTCAATAACTCTTCCAGGTTGGTATTGGTAGTGCCCATGAAGAAAGAATAATTCGCCATGGATACTTCTGCAGCACGTGAGTATTTCTGTTCTAATAAATCCACGGTAACTGCGGATGGCGATGTGTTGGGCATTTCCATGAAGGAAGTGATTCCGCCGGCAACAGCAGCGCGAGATTCCGTTGTTAGGTCTCCTTTATGTGTAAGACCGGGTTCGCGAAAATGCACCTGATCGTCGATTAGGCCGGGTAAAAGATGCAAATCACTGCCATCCAAAACATGCCACTCTTTTTGTGCATCAATGGAGTGTGGTGCCGCGATCTTCACTATGAATTCACCTTCTATAAATACATCGGCCCTTTGGATATGACCTTCATTGACAACCTGAATATTCTGAATAAGCGTAATTTCCATGCGGGCTATTATTTATTGATCGGAATCAGTTCCGGATTTTCTTTCATCATTACGAGCAAATACACAATGACCAGTCCGAAGGTAAGGAGAAGAGCAATGATGGAACAGATAATGGAAATCAGAATGCCATACCAAATCCTGCGCGTTCGACTTCTGGTTACAAACATTGTGGAGTAACACCAAACCTGATATCCCAGCATCAGTAGGGTCGATAAAATATTTGTGATCGAAAGGAGCCATTGAGGCGGATGGAAAAGCGCAACAGCCGAAATCAACATCATCAGATTGATGGTTCCGAAAATGAAGAAGTGGGCGGTCGTTATTTCTACAAAATTTCTTTCTTTTTTATAGAATAACCAGGTAATGAGTCCAAATAATGGTATGGAGGCTAGTGTAACGAAATTGTAATTCTTGCCAAAGAGATGCAAGAATTTTTCGACGAACGCTTTTCCCGGTGCATCGTTCCCGCTTAACTCGACAAAGGGAATTCTGAGATAAACCAGTCCGGCAATGGTTCCAAGGATGAACAGGTAGGTGAGCGGAGGGAAGTATTTTGCACGTTTTCCATTCAGATATTCCTGGATCACAACACCGGGATGTTTGAGCATTTCTTTAAGCGTAAAGAAAAATCCCTTGTCTATATGAAAAATGGAATGGGGAATTTCATGCACCAAATAATGCCAATCAAGGCGTTTGACCTTGGCTTTTTGTCCGCATTCATTGCAGAAATTGCCGGCATACTTGTGGCCGCAGTTCAAACACACATGTGCCATAGTAGAAATTTAGGATTTCATGTTTTTTCTCGAAACCTTCCTGAAGCGCATCTTAAACACGCCAATAATTCCTTCTTTAAAAATGCCCGCACTCATTTTGCTGGTGCCAAATTCGCGATCAATAAAAATGATCGGAACTTCTACGATTTTAAATCCAAGCATGTAGGTGTTGTATTTCATTTCAATCTGAAAAGCATACCCCACAAATTGAATGCTGTCGAGATCAATCGATTCAAGCACTTTTCTTGTATAACATACAAATCCGGCTGTGCTGTCTTTTACACCGAGCCAAAGCAATGCATTGACATAAATGGACGCGCCAAAACTCATCGCCAGACGTTTAAACGGCCAGTTGCGCACACCACCGCCTTTGGTATAACGCGAACCAACACTCATATCGCCGCCTTGAAGTGTGCAGCCTTCATACAATCGCACAAGATCTTCCGGATTGTGCGAAAAGTCACAATCCATTTCAAAAATATAGCCGTAGTGTCTTTCCAGAGCCCAGCGAAATCCAGCAATATAGGCCGTTCCAAGCCCAAGTTTACCTTTGCGTTGCATCAAATGCAATTGGGTTGGATATTCTTTTTGCAGTCCTTTAACGATCTCTGCAGTGCCATCTGGTGAGCCATCATCCACAATCAGAATATGAAATTCTTTGGGCAATGAAAAAACTTTGCGCACCATGCGCTCCACGTTTTCTTTTTCGTTATAGGTGGGTATGATTACGAGGGAGTCCAGATGATCGTGTGATTAAAGTATTGTTGTAAGCGTTTGATCAGGATGCGGTTTCTGCATAGTCCAATTCTGAAATGAGTTGTTCAACCCGTTCAACCATGCGAAGGCTGCCAATGAACAAAGGTGTGCGTTGATGCAATCCATTGGGTTGAATGTCCATAATGCGACCTCTGCCATCGGATGCCTTGCCACCGGCCTGTTCTACAATATAAGCAAGTGGATTGCACTCGTATTGCAAACGCAATTTTCCTTCGGGATTTTTTTCTGTTCCGGGATAAATATAAATACCGCCCTTGATCAGGTTGCGATGAAAATCTGCTACAAGTGATCCTATGTACCGCGCGCTGTAAGGACGATCGGTTTTTTTGTCTGAATCTTTGCACCAGTCTATATACGTCTGCACGCCTTTGCTGCAACTTTTCAGGTTGCCTTCGTTGATTGAGTAAATTTTTCCATCGGCAGGAATTTTCATACTCTCATGTGAAAGGCAAAACTCACCGATACTCGGCTCTAGCGTAAAACCATTCACGCCGTGACCTGTTGTATACACAAGCATGGTACTTGAGCCATAGATGACATAACCCGCAGCAACCTGATCTGATCCGCGCTGAAGAAAGTCGTTCACATTTGCAAAATCTCCCACGCTGCTCCTTCTTCTGAAAATGCTGAAAATGGTACCAATGCTCACATTTACATCGATATTGCTGGAACCATCCAATGGGTCAAACAGGATGACATATTTGGATTTCTTACAAACTTCGCTGTCGAAGGCAAAGTATTTTTCGTTTTCCTCGCTGGCTGCTCCACATACCTGACCACCCCATCGCACAGCGTTCAGAAGTGCGTTGTCTGCAAATACATCGAGTTTCATTTGTTCTTCGCCCTGTACATTGGAGGTTCCTTCTGCGCCGAGGATGTCTTGCAATCCGGCTTTGTTCACTTTGTGATTTACAATTTTGGAAGCGATTCCAATGTCGGCAAGAAGACGCGACAGGTCGCCGGAGGCATAAGGGAAATCTGCCTGGCGTTCCATAATGAACTCACTCAATGTAACAATGCTCATAGGCGGCAAATGTAAGTCCGCATGTCGCTCTCCGAAGTCACCACTTCCCAAAAAGAAGGCTTTTGGTCACAGAGATAAAATCGTGCGAAATATGACGTAAATGACATATAATCAATTTAATAACTCCGTTTTAAGGGCTTCTTGGCGAAAATCACAAATCATTAAAAATGCATGGTCGGCGTCAAATCTTCAACCTTAGGCGCCGGCCCTACTAGATTTGTACCCAGATTAAAATGAAATTCTCATGAAAAATTTTGTAATCCTCTGTCTTGCCATAGTTGTTTCTATGGATTTTTCGGCCCAGATTGATGTGGGTGGAATGGTAAAAAACAAAGTCAATCAGCGAATTGAACAAAAGACAAACGAAGCCATCGATAAAACCCTGGATGAAACAGAAGAAGGGGTGAAGGGCGCCGCCAAGGGCAATAAAAAGTCAAAGGACAAAAAGGGAAAGGAAGCGGAGACTAACACGGAGAACCCGGAAGAAGGCAATGAAGGCTCTGAAGCACCAGCAGGAGGTGCGAAACCAACACTGAAAACATACGGCAAATTTGACTTTGTGCCCGGTGAGAAAATTATTGTTGAAGACAATTTTAATCATGTGGCCATTGGTGATTTTCCGATGGAATGGAATACGAATAGTGGAGGAGAAGTTGTGACCGTGGAAGGGAAAGATGGAAAATGGCTCCAGATAAGTAAGGAAGGAGTTTTTATGCCGGATTACATTACCGATTTACCCGAGAATTTTACGATGCAGTTTGATGTGATGGTGAATGAAGACTTCAACTATTATAGTGGCAGCCTCGATTTCACTTTTGTTTCGGCTTCCAATCGCCAAAAACTAAATGACTATGGTCGTTTTTCACATCCCGGCAATGCCGTCCGGATTTTTATGCACCCTCAGGATGCGGGCAATACAAATGGTTTTGTAGGCATTCAAACCTGGGACAAGGATGGGGGAGATTTGATTAATAACACTGTAACCACCTCCCAGTTTTTTCATTCTACCAAACCGATGGTGCATGTTTCAATTTGGAGACAAAAGCAACGTCTTCGCGTGTATTTCAATGAGGAAAAGGTGTTGGATATTCCACGAGCATTCGAAGCCACAACGAATTACAATGCCATGACGATGTGCCTTGGTGGTGTGCATCAGACTCAGGACAAATACCTGCTATCGAATATCCGGGTTGCGGTGGGAGCGCCAGATACAAGAAGTAAGTTGATCACGGAAGGAAAACTTGTAACCCGCGGTATTTTGTTTGACAGCGGTTCTGATAAGATCAAGCCAGAGAGTTATGGCACATTGAAAGATATAGCTGCGGTGCTTACCGAAAACCCTGATGTGAAAGTGCAGATCATTGGTCATACCGATAGTGACGGTGAAGATGCAGCCAATCTTGAACTTTCGAAAAAACGCGCTGCAGCCGTGAAAGAAGCGCTCACCAAAGAATTCCAGATTGATGCTTCGCGCATGCAAACGGATGGGAAAGGTGAAACTCTGCCCACGGATAAGAACGATTCTTCGGTAGGTAAGGCCAACAACCGCAGAGTGGAGTTTGTGAAAGTGTAGGCTGTTTCATGCCAACGCATCGATCAGGGTAATTTTTGAGTTCGCCGATTTTGTGGCAACTAATACTTTTGTATTAGGTGAATATGAAGTTTTTTTCATTACTTCGTCACATCTTTGGAAACCCACAGTGAAATTCGTGAATTGGCAACAGCGAAATGTATTATTCGCTATGACCCTTCACGTCATCTCATGTTTTTTTCATTCCTTCCTGAAACGATGCACGAATTGCACGATGCGATGAATGCACTTAAACTGGCAAGAAAGCTCGTTCCTCAGGGTAAAGTTCCTCTCTTGCTCGATTCTACAGGTATCAAAGGATATACATCGGAAGTCCGCACTTTTTTTGCAGATGAAGAAGCTACGTCTCTTATCCAATGCATGGCCGTGGTAGTTAATACCCTTTCCATCAAACTTGCGGGCAATTTTTTTATCTACGTCACAAAGCCCTCGTACCCCACAAAATTATTCAGCACCGAAAAGGCTGGAGTGGATTGGTTGATGGCTTATTCTGCATCCCATCTTTCCTGAATTTCTGAAGGACTGATCTAAATCAGTTTGCATGTCAATTTATTTGGTTTACTTGCAGTGAAGCATTAAACCTTTTATCTCTATGACCGAACACAATATTCCCAACGGACTAATTCATGAGGCTTACCAGCTTTTCGAATGCGGACATACAAGTGAAGAAGTAAAGGCACGCTTTGAAGCACGGGATCTGGAACCATCTCTCATCGAAGAATTGGTGAGTACTGTGCGTGCAATTCGTCTTAAAAAACGCCGGGCAAAAGGTGTGATTTTTTCGGGTATTGGCGCTGTTACGCTTGTGATGGCTTTTGGTGTCACCTATGCTTTGCACCACTTTGGTATCAATACCGACATCGCATTGTATGGTCTGACAACGCTTGGAATTACGTTGTTGTTTATCGGGATGATTTATTTTATGGGGTGAGCTTTAACCAACCGTTGTTTTTTGAGGCTGCTTGTTTTTCATGGTCCTGACCCAGACCAAACCAAGGGCCGGAGCCGCCCTGTATTTGTAATCATCAATTGTGCCGAGCAAGCCCGTAAAGTGTTTGATCCATTTAAGCTCCAATCCAAACTGGTTTTTTCTCAAGTTCGATGATGTAAAACGCAAAAAACTTTCAATGGATGTTCCTGCATGATATTTATCTAGTCCAAATACATCAGATGTTTTAAATTCTTCTTCTTCCACAATTTCATAATAACCCTCTTCTTGTGTCCAGGGATTGAAAGTTGGATATCCGTCACGCGAATATTTGATATAACTATCGTCCTTCAGATTGCGATAAACAACATTTTCGAATACGCCAGTAATCCCTATAATTACCTGAATTTTCCTGTAATCGTTGGAAAGACGAAAATTCAGACTTCCTCGAATACCGAGGCTGACAACGGCCCCTTTGTAATTCCATCTATAGCCCTTGTAATGACTGGAATTGGGCGGAGCGCCACCGTCAACGTAAGAATATGTTGTTACATTGTTTTTGAGTTGATAATTGTAATTCGAAATAAAAATTCCGGAAGAGAGAAATACACTTTCTTTCTCCCGGGTTACGTCACAGGAGAGCGTTCTTCCAGGCACAAAGTCCAAATGGTCTTGGGTATCGTAATTATATAAACTTGTAGCCGAGAGATGCAAACCGAAAATAAGTGTGTGAGGAGGTTTTGTCTGGGAGATGAGGCCGCCTGCTATTATCATGAACAATGACAAAACAAGAATAATTTTGGAGTGGCTTGGCATACCTGTTCTACAAATTTCGCATCATTTACCCTAGTGCAACATGGTTTAATGTGCTTCACACCACCACATTCACAATCCGCTTCGGTACAACTATTATCTTTTTGATCTCCTTGCCTTCGAGGTATTTTGCTGTCTGATCATGTGCCCTTACCAACGCTTCCACATCTGCCGCGCCCAATGCAACGGGCAATGGAAGGAAATAACGCGTCTTGCCATTGAACGAAACGGGATAATCGAATGCATCGTCTTGCAAATTGGCTTCATCAAATGTTGGCCACGTTTGTGTTGTAACAGATGCGATTTCTATTTTGCCCGCATTCAGACTTTCCCAGATTTCTTCAGAGATGTGCGGCGCAAAAGGCGACAACAACACACACAAGGGTTCAAGAACGCTTCGTTTATTGCATTTCTGTTCCTGCAATTCATTCACACAAATCATAAACGCACTGATA
>JBJXFC010000244.1:0-4478 GCA_046153915.1 Flavobacteriales bacterium | reverse complement strand
CGCTTGATCAGGTGTATACAGGTAAGATGATGTTTGGATTGCTTGATATGATTTCAAATGGTGAATTGAATGAATATCGGAACATATTGGCGGTGCATACGGGAGGGCTGCAGGGGAAGATGATAAGATAATGAGATAATGGGATGATGGGCGAAAAAAATTCATAACACACAGCATTTTCAATTTGATTTGAAAAAACAATTCTTCCAAAGTCTTTTATCAAGAGTCTGGCTTCTTTTTTCTGGAGTCTAGTGTCTCTTATCGCGGTTCACATTTCGCAATACGCAAATCGCACTACGCATATCGCGCTATTTCTTAAACCACACCCCACTCCCCGTCTCATCCATCGTGTCGCAATGGAATTTTTTGGGATCTTTGAAGGTTGGTTGTTGAACGGGTTCTCCAGACTTTTTAGCTTGCAGCATTTTCTGAATAAGTCTCGCGCGTTCTTGTTCAATCCATTCGCGCATTTTTAAATCCGATTCGATATCGTAATAACAAATGCCATCTACAAAAGTCTTCTCGGCTTTGGCATATATGCTCAATGGGGAATCGCTCCAGATCACAAGATCGGCATCTTTGCCTGCAAGAAGACTTCCCGTGCGATTGTCGATATGAAGAAGTTTAGCTGGATTGAGTGTTACAAATTTCAGCGCCTCTTCTTCCGGAACATTGCCGTACTTCACTGCTTTAGCAGCTTCCTGATTGAGTCTTCGCGCCATCTCGTCATCATCAGAATTAAATGCAACAACAATTCCCTGTTCCCACATCAAAGCACCGTTGTGAGGAATGGCATCCTTCACTTCATACTTATATGCCCACCAATCGCTGAAGGATGATGCACCTGCTCCATGTGCTTTCATCTTATCAGCCACTTTGTATCCTTCAAGAATATGGGTGAACGTGTTCAAGCGAAACTGCATGCTGTCTGCAACGTGCATCAGCATATTGATTTCACTTTGCACATAACTATGGCAGGTAACAAATCGTTTTCCAATCAAAATTTCATACAACGCATCCATTTCTAAATCTCTTCGGATTGGAGTTGTTGCCAATCGCGGTGTCTCATCCTTTTTCTTTTTGGATGAAGGAGGAGTTGGTACATTGTATTTTTTCCATGCTTCACCGTATTCGCGTGCACGAATAAAATGATCGTAGTACATCTGTTCAACTCCCATTCGTGTCTGCGGAAATCTGGACCCATCGTTGTGCCAGTTCGCCTGTTTTACATTTTCTCCCAAAGCAAATTTGATAAAGCCCGGCGCATTGTCCACCAGCATGTCCTCCGCATTTCCACCCCAATGCAATTTGATCAAGGCACTTTGTCCGCCAATGGGATTTGAGCTCCCGTGGAGCAATTGAGAACACGTTACACCACCACTCAACTGGCGATAAATGCTAATGTCTTCAGGCATGATGACACGGCCTTGTTCAACCTCTGCACTGCTCGCCTGTGCACCTTCATTCACGCTGGCAAGCGCAATGTGACTGTGTTCATCGATAATTCCCGGAGTTACGTGTTTTCCTTTTGCATCAATGGTTTTGACGTCCTTGATCGCTGTGGCATTTACACTTTTTCCAACCTGAACTATCTTTCCATTGCTGATGAGGATTTGTCCATTCTCAATCTTGCCTTCTTTTTCGCACGTCCAGATTGTTGCATTGGTGATGAGTACGTTTTCGGCTGTGGGCTTAACCATCCAGCCATTAGCAACAAACGGATAAATTATTTCACCAAATTTTTCGGCCACAGATTCCTTTTTTGTTTCTGCGATTGGTGCCGACTTCGATGTGCGCGTGGCAGACCAATTGATCCATGTTCCATCTGATTTCTGTCCCTGGCCTTTCCAATTCGTTCCTGTTTCATCGGTTTCACCAGCCAGTCGAATTACACCTTGCATGGCCCTGTCCGCTGCATCAAAAGTGAAAGTAATCAATTCACCCTGCAGCGCTAAGTTGCCCTGATAGGTCAAAGTATCCGGACCTTCGCTGCCATCCTTTCTTTTTCCAATCTGATAACAAGTAACACTTGATTTTAATTTGCCTCCATCCTCTTTGATTTCAAGTTTGTAGGATTGATTATCGACTTTTAAATCGTACATGCCTTTCACGTCGGGTTTGCCCAATGCATCAATTACAAATTGTTCGCCCTGCACCCAGTTCTCATGGATGATAGTGCCTTCCGTAAAAATATTTCCAGAGGCAATGAAAAAATTCGCCCATGTCCCTTTCTTCAAAGAGCCAATTTCATTCTCCATTTTAAACAAGGTCGCTGGTCCCGAAGTTAAAGCACGCAGCGCTTCGTTCTCCGGCAATCCACGCTGAATGGCTTTGCGCAGGTTTTTGAGAAAGGCCGTTCTGTCCAATAATCCGTGAGATGTAATCACATATGGAATTTTTGCATTCCACAACATTGCACAATTGGATGGTGCAAGTTCCCAGTGTTTCATTTCATCCAGACTCACCAATTGAGAATTGTAAGGATCGCTTACATCGTAGGCATCTGGAAAAGTGAGTGGCACAATTAACGTTGCACCGGTTGTTTTCACATCTTCAATACGCTGGTATTCGGTACCGTTTGTTTTTAGAATGTATTGAATTGCAAATTCATCGCCCACTTTATCGGCACGGAAAATATTCCACTTGTCGCCGGCATCAAAAACCGCCGGAAGTCTGTTGTTGGCAACCATGGCGGCCAGCGATAGATTTCGTTCTTGTTTGTCACCACCTTTCTCATACCATTGTGCATCGTAATACGTTTGGCGCAACAACGCAATACTCCCCATAATCGAAGAAGGATATTGCATGGGACTCGTTCCTTTGTTGAAGGAAAAATTCGCGGCAACCGCAGGTTTAATTAACGCCTGCTGCGGCGCAGATTGAAGTGCGATGGCAGCAGAAGTGCCGCGCGCAATGCCATCCATTCGCTGTGAAACAACGGTTCCAAATCCAATTCCGCGCAATTCTTTGGCTGCATCATCTTTGTACGAAAAATTGGCTGCAGCGTTAAAATCCGCCTTAATCGCAGGATTCCAGCCAAAAGCACCCTTTGGATCGGAATTGGGAACAGGAATTTCGGCAGGTGCAGCAACTGGCATTCCAAAATCGGAGAAGGCGTCAATGAAAGAAGGATAGATGAACAAACCCTTCATATCATATACCACGGCATTGGAAGGTATATTAATTCCAACACCTGCATCTACTACTTTCCCTTTCTCTACAACAAGTATCGCATTTTCCAGACGTGTATTGGCATCCACAAAAATGGTTGCATTTGTAAAGGCTATAGAAGTAACATCTTTCGCCAAAACGCCATTGTATGGAAACGTTTGCTGGGCAAGAATTTCCATTTTACTACCGAAGGCTAAAACGAATAAGAGCAGGTATCTTTTCATAGGGTTAACAGGCTGACTTTGGGAGGCAATTTAAGCTTTAGGAGTATAATTTGGAGTTAATTGGGTAAATTTTAGGCCTGTTTAGCCCCATTGTTTGACGCACATCAGGTTGTGCGCATCCCAACAAATGCTAAATTTGCCATCAAATAGAAGATATGTCAGAGAAAAAGAAATTACCGGTAAGTGTTTATGCTGAGATGACACCCAATCCGGCTGCGATGAAATTTGTTTCGGATCGTGTCTTGATCGGTGGTGGCATGCAAATAGAATATCGCTCAAAAGCTGAAGCAAAAAATTCATCTCCCCTGGCAGAGGAGATTTTTAATTTTCCCTTCGTAAAAAGTATTTTCGTAAGCAACAATTATATCACAGTTCTCAAAGATGAATCACTTGGCTGGGAAATGATCGTGCAACAAATGCGTGAATACATTCGTGAGTGGCTCATGGAAAATGAAGTGGCAGTTACTGCTATATCAGCGGAACTTTTACAACGCACTACAAGCGACGATCTAAAGGAAGAATCATCTTCCAGGGATTCATCTATTGATTACTCCAATTTTCAGGCAAGTGAATACGATGATGAAATTCGTTTTCTCCTTAATGAATTTGTTCGACCCGCTGTTGAAATGGATGGAGGAGCTATCGACTTCATGGCGTATAAAGATAAAAAGGTCTATGTGCAGATGAAAGGTTCTTGCAGTGGTTGTCCATCTTCTACCGCTACTCTAAAAGGCGGCATCGAAAATCTTCTCAAAGCCAAGATGCCGGATATTGTGGAAGAAGTGGTGGCGGAGGCGGTTTAATCCATAATGGGATAATTAGAAAATTAGATAATTAGATAATGTGCTAATGTGACTAATGTGCTAATGTGCTAATTGGCTGTCTTCACTATTGAAGGCGCTCCGGTATAGAACTACTCTGTGCCTACTCTGCGGCCTCCTTCACGAATTTCATTCGCTCTCTCTGTGGTGAAAAATTGGGATGCAATCAACTTTTCGATCGCAACATTTTCGATACTCATAATGGCTAACCGAATTTCATCGGTTTTGATTATGTTTGGCGTCTATGGCGCAAAAACACCTC
>JBJXFC010000240.1:0-14897 GCA_046153915.1 Flavobacteriales bacterium | reverse complement strand
GGTCTTAAATGGCCATTCATCGAACAATAAAAACAAAAAATGGCCGGTTGAGGGTGTTTCACGAACTTTGCCGGTTCAAACTTGTTTGAAAGCATATTACCAGAATCAACTGCCCGAATGAGCAATCACTATGTTCCAGGCCCACTGCTGGCCCGCATCAATTCTCCCGCCGATCTCCGGTCGCAAATCACCGAAGAAGAGCTGCCACAATTGTGCGCTGAACTTCGTCAGTATATCATAGACATCGTCTCCCAAAAGGGTGGACACTTTGGCGCCAGCCTCGGCGTGGTAGAAATGACAGTGGCCTTGCATTACACCATGAATACCCCGGTCGATCAATTGATATGGGATGTTGGTCACCAGGCATACGGACATAAAATTCTGACCGGACGAAAAGAATCTTTTCACACCAACCGCAAATACAAAGGCATCAGCGGTTTCCCAAAGCGCAGCGAAAGTGAATACGATACATTTGGTGTAGGCCACTCTTCTACTTCCATTAGCGCTGCAGTTGGAATGGCAGTTGCAAGCAAATTGCAACATCAGGAAGGAAAACAAGTGGTTGCGGTGATTGGCGATGGCGCTATGACTGCCGGGCTTGCATTTGAGGGACTTAATCACGGAGGCACTGCAGATGCCAATATCATTGTAATACTCAACGACAACTGCATGAGCATCGACCCCAATGTGGGTGCATTGAAAGAATACCTTACCGATATCACGACATCTCACACTTACAACAAAGTGAAAGATGAAGTGTGGAACTTACTTGGTAAGATTTCGAAATTCGGTCCAGATGCGCAAGCGATTGCGCACAAAATTTCGGGCGCGATGAAAGGTTCGATGATCAAAGAAAGCAATTTCTTCGAATCACTGAAATGGAGATACTTCGGTCCTATTGATGGACACGACGTGGATTATATGGTGAAAGTTTTGCGTGATCTCAAAGACATTCCCGGTCCGAAGATTCTGCATTGTGTCACTAAAAAAGGAAAAGGCTACGGTCCTGCCGAAGAAGGCAGTCCAACGAAATGGCATGCTCCCGGACTCTTCAACAAAGAAACCGGTGAGATTGTAAAAGTGGTTCTTAAGAATCCACAGCCACCGTTGTACCAGGATGTATTTGGTCACACCATCATCGAGCTTGCAGAGAAGAACGAAAAGATTGTGGGTGTAACACCTGCGATGCCTTCGGGTTGTTCGTTGAAGTTTATGATGGAAGCCATGCCTGATCGTGCATTCGATGTGGGAATTGCCGAGCAACACGCTGTAACATTCAGTGCCGGAATGGCCACACAGGGTCTTGTTCCTTTCTGCAATATTTACTCATCGTTTATGCAACGCGCCTACGACCAGGTGGTGCACGATGTGGCGTTGCAAAATCTCAATGTCGTATTTTGTCTGGATCGCGGTGGATTGGTTGGTGCAGACGGACCAACTCACCACGGCGCTTATGACATTGCCTACATGCGATGCATACCAAAAATGATTGTGTCGTCGCCGATGAATGAAAGCGAACTGCGCAATCTGATGTACAGTGCACAAACAGAAAATGCCGGTCCATACAGCATTCGTTATCCGCGCGGCAACGGTGTGATGACAGAGTGGAAAACACCTTTCCAATTTATCAAACCCGGAACAGGACGCCGTGTGCGCAATGGAGAAGACATTGCTTTTCTCACGATAGGACCCATTGGCAACTATGCGTTAAAAGCGTGCGAAGAACTCGAACAACAGGGCATCAACGCGGCGCTATATGATATGCGTTTTGCAAAACCCATCGATGAAATGTTATTGCACGAAGTCTTCGGGAAATTCAAACACGTGATCACCGTTGAAGACGGATGCATACAAGGTGGCATGGGAACCGCAGTGCTGGAATTTATGGCCGACAATGGCTACAATGCACAAATCAAACGCCTGGGAATTCCTGATAAATACATCGAACACGGCACACAAGACGAATTGTATGCTGAGTGCGGATACGATGTGGCTGCGATGATCTCTAATGCTGTGGAGATGATTGGCGAGAAGAAGGAGAGTGTGAAGAGGAGTGCGTGAGGGGGCAGTGATAATAAATCATTAGCTTAATAGGGGCTAGGCCATTTCAATAGTATACTAGCTAGCTACTACATTTAACCATGCTTAACTCAACTCGACTTATTTGTCTGATTGGACTTTTTCTGCCCGCCGCATCGCTTTGCGCCCAAAATTTTTCCAAAATCACCGATGCAACATACATCTCGGAATTCAAATTAGTTGAGAATTCCTCTTACGGATATTGGACTCTTGGTCAATATACCGACAATAGTTATGATGAAACCGCAGCACTCCTATTTGTAGCATTCGATTTCAACGGAGATACACTTTTCACCAAGAAATATGAATTCGAAAATTACCATGTCACTTTCCCATCAAATACCGGTGGGCGTATAAATGACTCTACCGTCATCGCTGTGGTGGAAAAGTTCAATCCATCATTTGAATTAGGCGAATACATTATGGATATCATCTGGTTCAATAATCTGGGCGATACGTTGCAAACTAAATCGTATGCATCTCCCTATTACGTCGAAAATGTGTGGAGCACAAACTGGAACAGACCGAATTCCGTTTGTATTGATCAAAATAATCAAGTTTTTTACATCTGCAATGAAGTTTGGGAATCGGATCCCGAGGGCAAGACATTTATTGTAAGAAAATTTGACTCTTTCGGAAATGTGATTTGGACCTATGCACATCCGCCCTTCGACAACTATTCGTTTTGTAAGTCAATTTCTCTAAACAATGATCAAATTTGGATAATGGCAAAACCGGATACTTGGTCCGACGGACCGATGTTGATGATTCAACTTGCTACAGACAACGGAGAGATTGTTAATGACTTCGAAATTGTTGAATTCAACGCTCAACCAAGTGACTTTCATATAGACTCCACCGGAATTTATCTCAACTATCTTTCCAGCATTGGTCAAATTCCGATAACCCGAATAGCGAAAATTGACAATGAAGGAGAAGTACTCTGGACTAGTGGCCCTGAAATTGAATACGCCTTCAATCAATTTTCCAAACACATTATAGGATCGAACTTTGGTGAATACGTCGTTTGTTCGATTAAACAAGAACAAGTCGCAAATAATTTCAATCAGATCATTTTGCTTTGGAAAGTTGATTTGAACGGACAAATTCTTTGGGTTAGAACTTACTCTTTCTTCGACTTTTCAAATCCCGCCAATTATCAGATGTATAACCTTGCAAACGATATTCAAATGACACCGGATGGGGGATTTGTTTGCGCAGGTGCTTCAAGAATAAATTGCACAAATTATCCGGAATGTACAGATTTTTTTATGCAGGGCTGGATATTAAAACTCGATGCCTGCGGCTGCCTCGTGCCGGGCTGTGATGAAAATTGTACTGTGGCTGTGGCTGAAAACAACGAGGTCGACAATCAATCCTTGTTTCTCGTAGGGCCTAATCCTGCTCAGGACTTTCTCAATATCTACCTCAAAGAAATTTCAGGGGTTCAATTCGAGGACATTGTCTTTGAGATTTTCGATCCTTCGGGCAAATTGGTAAAATCGTTCTCGCCGTATAGAGGAGATACTACCTATCTTCTTGATACCAATGACATAAATTCCGGCGAGTACCTGCTACTTTTGAAAAAAGGAAACGAACTATTGCAGAGTCAAAAAATAGTGGTGATGAAGTAACCCAGGAAGTAAAGCATTATGATAAAGGCAGAGGACAAACCAAACGAATTTGATCAGTTAGTAACTACGGCAAGTTTTGCCGCGCGGGAAGAAAATATCATACTGACGCCCGAGATGGAAGAGGAGCAAATTACGTTCGGCAAATGGCTCGATCTTGCCATGGAGAATCCCAAATGGGTTGATCTTAGTAATGCCGAATTGGGTGGGCTTAGTGATTTAGCTCTTGATGCCTATTACACGACTGCTGGAAAAAAAGCCGCCGCCATTCTCAATACCTATTATGGCGAAGATCATTTCATCCCACCCTATTATCAAGGTGCTCCCGGAGAAGTGCGGACGTTTATGGAATCATTAAAAATGCCCCGGTCCATCAAGCTATTGGAAGTATATCCAAATCCTGCAAATGATTATCTGAACATCAAAATGCTCCTGGATGAAGTTGCTTTTACAAATGAATCATTAACAGTTTACAATGCCCTTGGACAACCTTTGCAAACGTTGAAGGTCAACGATGCGAACCAACAGTTCGTACTCGATCTGCGAAATTATAGCGCCGGTAATTACACTATTTCGTTGCAAGCAGGTGAAAAAACTCTTCAAACAATAGCGTTCAATGTCGTTCGTTAATCAACACATGATAATTGTATGGAAAACCATTATCTGGTTTTCCATGCTTCTATTTTCCATTGCTTGTTTCGCTCAGCAAACATTCAGCACCCGCAGCTACGGTATAATGAATACAGTTTACAATTCTGTTCAGGTGCTGGATGATGGCTACTTGACCTGTGGATGGACATTTGATACTGTACCATTAATTCACAAAGATATATTGCTAACCAAGTTTGATCTGGAGGGCACAAATCAATGGGAACAGAATTATGGTGATCCTCAATTTGAAACATTCACCCAGGAAAACACCAATTCTGTCATTGAGGGAATCTACCTGCAACAGGGTGTGTCAGAAAATGAAGAAGAAATAATGCTTGCAAGGCTAATTTGGTACAACGAAATGGGTGACACTTTAAAAACGAAGGACTACTACTCTCCCTATTTTATTGAAGAAGGTGGGGATGATTTTATAAATCCTTTGTTCTCCTTTTTACTTCCTGATAGTACCATTTATTTATCTGCAGTCATTTTTGAAGACAATGGCACCGCCAACGACGTCTGCATCTGGCATCTAGATAAAGACGGAAATGAGCTCTGGCATTATATCTACGCCACAGAGGCTGACCCAGAGCAGTGCTATTCCATGATTCCATGGGGGGGTGGGGTACTCGCTGAAATTAATAAAGGCAATGACTCCAATCCATTCTTAAACGAATTGGTTTTGATTATTTTAAACAGCGAAGGACAACTGGAAGCGGAGATTCCTGAAAGCTTATGGAATAACTATTCTTATGCCTTAACAAATTTGTTGATCGAATCGGATGGGGTAATCTGCAATGGATCCGTGTGTGAAGAAGACGGCCTTACTTCACAGGCTGCAATTTGGAAAATAGATCCTGATGGATCACTTATTTGGAGTCAACCTGTTGGAGGTTATGCAAATGAAAACAACGTATACAGAGCATTTCAAACCTTAACGAAATCTACAGATGGGAACTATGTAAGTACAGGAGATTTTTTTATAGCTGGCGAGGAGAATTCTTATCATTTTAATGTGTGGGTTACTAAAAATGACAGCTCAAATGGCCAACTGATGTGGCAACGTTTTTATTCAATCGTAGAAAGTGAAAATGACATTCATGGCGCCATAGACCTGAAGGCCACTCCCGATGGTGGTGTTGTTTTTTGTGGCCATGCCAGTGATGCGTGGAGTCAGAATCCCAATTTGGAGCTTCCTGCGCAACAGGGCTGGATTGTAAAACTCGATGCCTGTGGCTGCCTTGTTCCGGGTTGTGATGAAAATTGTACTGTTTCTATAACAGAAAATGAGTCATTAGAAAATCAATCCCTGTTTCTGGTTGGGCCTAATCCTGCCCAGGATTTTCTCAATATCTACCTCAAGGAAATTTCAGGGGTTCAATACGTGGACATTGTCTTTGAGATTTTCGATCTTTCGGGTAAATTGGTAAAATCATTCTCGCCGTACAAAGGTGATACAACGTATCTTTTAGACACTACCGCATTGGAAAGTGGGGAATATGTGTTGCTCCTTAAAAATGGAGATAAGATCTTGCAACGAGAAAAAATACTGGTGGTGAGGTGACCCTTGAAGTAAACCACCATGATAAAGGCAGAGCGCTATATATCCGAACATGACCAGCTGGTAACCAATGCAGGTTTTGAAGCATTGGAAGACAGCATCAACCTGACTCCTGCCATGCAAGAAGAGTATGTTCAATTTGGAAAATGGCTGGACATCAATCTGGAAAATGAAAACCTGATGCAATTGAGCAATGCAGATAAAACCAATCTGCGCGACATTGCTTTAGACTACTATTACACTACTGCCGGAAAAAAAGCCGCGGCTATTCTCAATACCTATTGTGGTGAAGATCATTTCATCCCACCCTATTATCAAGGCGCTCCGGGAGAAGTAAGAGCATTTTTGGAAACGTTAAAGACGACACATTCAATCCAATTTATAGAAGCCTTTCCGAATCCTGCCAATGATTACCTTACAATCAAAGTGCATCTCGAGGGTGTAATAATCAAGGACGAGGCCATAAAAGTTTTTGATTCTCTTGGTAAGCCGTTGCAAACCTTGAAGGTAACCGATCCGAACCAACAATTTGCTTTGGATTTACGTAGTTATGCATCAGGCAACTACTCTGTTTCGCTTTGCGCGGGAGAAAAATTACTTCAGACAATTGCATTTAATGTGGTCCACTAATAATATATTCGGAGTGCGGAAAATCATCCTTTGGTTTTCCGCGCTTGCTGTCTCCTTAAGTTGCTTTGCGCAGCAAACCTTCAGTACCAGAAGTTATGGAGTGATTAATACCATTTACAACTCTGTTCAGGTTCTGGATGATGGCTATCTCACATGCGGTTGGACCTACGATACCATTCCGGATAACCATAGAGATATTCTGCTCACAAAATTTAATTTTTATGGAGAAAATATTGAAGAATACCATTACGGAAATTCTTCCTTTGAATCCTTTACCCAGGAAAATACCCGCTCCGAATTAAACAATCTCTATATTCAACAAGCTTCCGCCATTGACCTGGAAAATATTGCCATAGCCCGATTAATCTGGTATAACAGCAACGGAGATACGATTCGAACGAAAGAATATTACTCACCATACTATCTGCAGGATCAATCCAATGACTTTATAAATCCTAAATATTCTTTGTTACTGAGCGATAGCACCATCTATCTTACTGCTGGTATTTCCAAGCCTGGCACCGCCAACGACGTCTGCATTTGGCATTTGGACAAAGACGGAAATGAATTATGGCATTATATCTATGCTACCGAGGCCGATCCGGAAACATGTTATGCCATGATTCCGTGGGAAGGTGGCGTGATGGCGGCTGTATACAGAAACATAAACGACTCAGAATATCAAAGCGATTTGGAACTGGTTATCGTCGAAGAAAACGGGATCGATGTTTCTATCATAAATGAATCGGTATGGGATAATTCAAGCTCCACTATACAACATATGCTGATTGATGATGGGTATATTATTTGTGCCGGTGGTGTAGCTGAATTTCCTGATCTCAACTCCAGGCTTGCAATTTGGAAAATTGATTCCAATGGACTACTTATTTGGTCACAACCTATCGGAGCATATCCAGAAGAAAATAATAACACTTACTACTTTAAGAACCTTATTAAAACAATAGATGGAAATTATGTTGTGACTTATGAGCACTATTCTCCTGGCTCTGAAACCAATTCGTACCATTTTAATGTTAGAGTTTTGAAAATGTCCAGTCTTGACGGTAGCTTGCTTTGGAATAGAACGTACTCCATCGTCGAAAGCCAAAACGACATCCATGCTGCCATCGATCTCAAAGCCACTCCCGATGGCGGTGTTGTATTTTGTGGACATGCCAGTGATGCCTGGAGCCAGAATCCTAATCTGGAGCTACCTGTGCAACAAGGCTGGATTGTAAAACTCGATGCCTGTGGCTGCCTCGTGCCGGGCTGTGATGAAAATTGTACTGTGTCTGTGGCTGAAAACAACGAGGTCGACAATCAATCCCTGTTTTTGGTTGGGCCTAATCCAGCTCAAGACTTTCTCAATATTTACCTCAAAGAAATTTCAGGGATTCAACATTATGATATTGTCTTTGAGATTTTCGATCTTTCGGGCAGATTGGTGAAATCGTTCTCGCCGTACAAAGGGGATACAACGTATCTTCTTGATACCAATGACATAAATGCCGGCGAGTACCTGCTACTTTTGAAAAAGGGAAACGAACTTTTGCAGAGTCAAAAAATAGTGGTGATGAAGTAATGGGCTTACTGACCAATGGCCAGATTAAAATTGTCCCGATACCCATCCCCCACCGGCAGCGGATTTCCTGCAATGTACACCCGGCTTCTTTCAATGAATTCAATTTTATCCATAGAGATAAGATAGGATTTGTGGATGCGCATAAATCGTTGTGTGGGCAAACTTTCTTCAAAACTCTTCATGCTTTGTAAAGTCAGAATTTTTTTCTTTCCTGCGATATGAATGGCCACATAATCGCGCAATCCTTCGAAGTATAAAATTTCACTCAGCATGATTTTCAGCAGGCGATGTTCGGATTTTACAAAGATGTAGTCCTGTGCCGGAGTTGCTGGTACTACAGGCAGAATACGCGACTTCATCTTATCCACTGCTGCCTGAAATCGCTCAAACGAAATGGGTTTCAGCAAATAATCGATGGCATCGTTTTCAAATCCATCCAACGCAAATTCGGGATATGCTGTTGTCAGAATGACCCGTGTTTTGTTACCCAGAATCTTCATCAACTGAATGCCATTCAACTCGGGCATCTGCACATCCAGAAATACGACATCTACAGCAGATTCATTGACATAATGGAGTGCTTCAATCGGATTGGTGAAAGTTTTTTCCAACACCAGTGATGGCGTCTTCGCAGCATACCCCGCCAGCAGCGATACTGCCAGAGGTTCATCGTCCAAAATGATGCATCGAAAGGTTTGCATGCTACAATGGTAGGGTAAGATTTACTTCAAATCGACTGCCGCTATCATCTATTTGCAATGAATGGCGCTCGCCATAAATCAACTCCAGTCTTCGACGCACATTCGATAATCCAAGTCCACCGGAGGTATCTACATGGTCTCGTCGAATAACATTGGAGACATAAAAAGAAAGCGTATTGTTTTCCTTTCTCAAATAAATTTTCATCACTTCGTCTTCCTTTCGAAAACTGCCATGTTTAAAAGCATTTTCCACAAAAGGAATGAGAATTAAAGGAGGTATTTTAACGTCGTCAGACATTTCTTCCAATTGTATTTCGAGTTGTATCGGATAATCAAATCGCAGCTTTTGAAGTTCGATGTAATTCTTCAGATAATTGACTTCTACGCCCACAGATACCATGGCCTGACGCTCGTACAATCCATAACGCAACAACTCAGTCATCCTATCCATCGCAGGAAGTGCCTGATCCGATTTTGCATACACCAATGAATAAATGCTGTTGAGGTTGTTGAACAAAAAATGTGGGTTGATCTGAGACTGCAAAAAATCCAATTCCGCTTTTTTATTCTGTTCGGCCAGTTGTTTTTGTTGCTCATCGCGATATCTGTTATAATGAATAAAGAAGTACAGAATACCAAACGAAATATAGACCGACGTAAAATAAATATTGTCGATGAAATAATAATCAAGAGCAGTGTTTGGATTGTAGTTGTGTTCCGAAAAAAGCCAGTCGCATAAAATTTCTTCTACCAGATACCGAAAACCAATCATCGCTGGAAACATTACCAGAATAATCAGCGCAGAACCAAAAACGCCAATGTCTTTATACCATTTGTAAAGCAGCGCATATACCGCCAATGCATCAACAAAAAACACCACAAACCCGGAGATCAGAATAACTGTTTTTCCCTGCCACCACCAGGATCCTTCGCCCGTTTGCGAAAAATAAAGGATATCGGAAACCATGTCCATCCCGATGAAATAGACCAGAAACCATAAGGTAAAATTCAACAGACGAAAAGGCATTGTCATTTCTGTGGCAGAGATAGTTCAGGCAAACTCAATTTGCAACAGACTGTCTGCAAACAGACAAAATTCGTCTTCGAATCAGGATGCGGATTGTTTTACTGGGATTTGAATTAGATGATTGGGATTTATGGGATTTTGTGCACGTCCTTTCTATGCTACGTAAATCATGATTGTATTTTTAATTGATGTATTTCGCCATTCAACTGGCGATAAATTAATCCCATAAATCCCTCCCATCCATTTTAATCCCAAAAAAAAAGAAGTTGCCGCGGGCAACAATTACTATGTCCCTGTAGCCAATTCTTAAACCGATGTCCGCACAGCGCTGATGACTTCTCTGAGGGTACTAATCTGCAAAGCCGTCAAACTTATCTTCAAACAATTTAATGTAAAGTCTTTTCCTCTTGCAGACAAGAATGTCCGGTTGGCAGATTTGTATCATTGACTTTGATTTCTTCAATCCAGATTTGCCCTATCAATCTATTCCCAACTATGAAATACTTTATCGTGCTTTTTGCTCTTGTTGCTCTTCTGCATAGCTGTCAGGCTCCTCAAAACGCGCTACAATTTGATCCCGATACCATCCTGATCGAAAACAACAAACAACCTGAAGTCCTACTGGTTGGCTGTTTCCACTTTGCTTATTACAACCTCGATGCGCACAAGGTAGAAGAAGAAGATCAGAAAAATGTGATGTCGGAACAGGGCCAGAAAGAGATGAAAGAACTCGTCGACTACATCGCACATTTTAAACCAACCAAAATCGTAGTTGAGGCTGGAAGAAATACAGGCTATCTCATGCATCGGTATCGCGAATACAAATCTGGTCAAATACAATTGCGCTCCGATGAAATGGAGCAGATCGGATTTCGGATGCTTGATCGTTTTAAGCTCGACACGCTCTACGGCTGCGACGACGGCACCATTGTAGGTGATCTCTGGGATCACAAAGATTCGCTGGCTCTGCGCCCGTTGCTGGATTCGATCTACGCCGATTGGGATTTCCAAAGTGACGATGCCATATCCAAACGTTATAAAAAATTGTATACCCTTGAAGACAGTCTGAGCACACATTGGACGCTGCTCGAGTATTTCAAATACCTCAATCATCCCAAATCGTACAACCGGGATTTTGGGGCATACCTCAATGGCGATTTTAAGCTGGGCGATATTCGTGGAGCCGACGGACTAGCCATGCATTGGTATGCGAGGAATCTACGCATTCTGCGTCACATTCAGCAAATCACAACCAGTCCCGATGATCGCATCATGGTGATCTATGGTGCAGGGCACATGGGCATATTGCATCATTTGTTTGAGTGTACGCCGGAGTATAAGTTGGTTGAGTTCGGAGATATCGGAGCTGCACCGAAGTCTGAATACTAATTGAAAATTGAAGATGGAAGATGGAGAATGGAAAATGTCGGCAAAGCGGGCCGTTTTGAGCGGAAATTTTGGCTGAAAGCCAACGCAAGGGGCAGGCACGGGCTAGCTTCGCTGAAGCCCGCGCCATGAAAAACCTCACCTTAACTTAATCCACACCAAACTTTTTGCACCAAACTTTTTGGTGGAGACATTTTTGGTGGGCTTTGCGAACCCTTGCGTTAAAACTTTGCGGTTTTTGCGGTTACACAAAAAGGCAGATTGTCCTTAATCGAGGCCAATCCATGCCGGCCAATTCATACTTATCTTTACCCCGTGGAAGAAATAGTCAATAAAGTAGCGGCAAGTGGGTTGGTGACCATCGATCTGGAAGAGTTGTATCCGGCAGAAGAGCGCGCATCCATCGACATCAAAGACCAACTTTGGCAAGGACTTGCATTGAAGGAAAAAGATTTCAGAGAATGGATCAAAACCAATGACTGGACTGTCTATCAGGATAAATTCGTAGCTGTATTTTGTTCTGTGGATGCCATCATTCCCAATTGGGCTTTTATGCTCGTGGCTTCCAAATTGAGCGGTGTTGCAAAACGGGTTGTATTTGGAACGCCGGATACGCTTGAGCAGATCATTTTTCATGATATCATCCAATCCATTCCAACTGAAAATTACCGCGATGCCCGTGTAGTGATCAAAGGCTGCAGCGATAAACCTGTTCCGGCTTCTGCCTATCTCGATCTGGTAAACAGGATTCAGCCCGTAGCGAAAAGCATTATGTTTGGTGAGCCCTGCAGCACGGTGCCGGTGTATAAAAAAGTGTGATTTGAAAACACGCATATTCATTTGTTTACTGGCGGTTTTTCTGATGCATTCCTCGCTTGCACAAGGAACTATTTATCTTATTGACTCAATTCCGGGTGTTCCATTCATACCGCGCGAAAAAATGAGACCGAGGGATTTTAGGGGAAATATTTATCCGTGTATTTCAGGCAGTGACTCAGTCTCACATACGTTCTTTTCCAGCTACCTTTACAAATCAGGGTTACATGTGGTCACAAATCGAGAAACATCCGTCCTTTTGGACAGCACAGAACAGATAGTTTTATTCCAATACAGCTATGAGCCTGGAGATAAAGGCTCACGAAGAATTCAAGAAAACGCACTTGATCCAGACAGTACTCAAATCTTCTTTAACGAAATTCGCTTTGATAGCCTTAATAATGAATCGTGTTTTTTTACCGTCAGACAATCATCGTTCTGTTTGAAATGTGATTTTGGATGGAGATGGCGTCTCCGCAAATCACGTTTAACCCGGTGGATGTGTTCATGCGGCCGTTCACGTAAAACTTCTTCCTTAGTAGTTCCTGTAGATCATTTTCAAGGGGTGTTTGAATAATCCTCTATTTTTGAGGGTGCGATTTTTCGCTGCCCAAAACTATCTTGCGCCCCCAAACAATCTAAAATGCCTTATACCAATCTGCTTATAGAATCGGCTGATCACATTCTCACGATTACCATCAACCGTCCTTCGCAACTCAACGCTCTCAACCGCGAGACCATTGAAGAACTGAACAAGGCTCTTTCGCTTGCCGATGTCAATCCTGAGGTTCGCGCCATCATCATTACGGGAAGTGGAGAGAAGGCTTTTGTGGCCGGTGCCGATATCAAAGAATTTGCACATTTCTCCATAGATGAAGGTCGAAGCCTGAGCGCTGAAGGCCACAAATTGCTTTTCGATTTTGTAGAAAATATGAGCAAGCCTGTTATCGCTGCTGTCAATGGATTTGCCCTGGGTGGTGGATTGGAACTGGCCATGAGTTGTCATCTCCGTGTGGCTTCAGAAAATGCGCGCATGGGTTTGCCCGAAGTTTCGCTGGGAGTTATTCCCGGATATGGTGGAACTCAAAGACTTGCTCAACTCGTAGGTCGCGGAAAAGCCATCGAAATGATTGCTACCGCCGGTATGATTTCAGCTGCCGATGCTCACGCCTGGGGATTGGTCAATTACGTTGTGAAACCGGAAGAACTTCTCGCCAAATGCCGCGAAATCGCCGCCAAAATAATTGTGAACTCTCCGGTAGCTATCGCTGGCGCCATTCGCGCTGTCAATGTGGGTTACAAAGCAGGAACCAACGGTTATGTGGCCGAAATACGTGAATTTGGAAAATGTTTTGGAACAGAAGACTTTAAAGAGGGCACTACCGCCTTTATGGAAAAAAGAAAGCCTTCATTTTCAGGTAATTAATCTATACTGAATGACTTCCGTTTCGATCGTCAATAAATCCAGGCATGCATTGCCAGCTTATGAGACCATGGGATCTGCCGGTATGGATCTGCGCGCCCTGCTCGATGAACCCGTGATGCTCGAACCTCTGGAAAGATGCCTCATTCCCACCGGATTGTATATCGCTCTGCCATTGGGGTTCGAAGCCCAGATAAGGCCCCGCAGCGGAATTGCCTATAAACAAGGACTAACCGTTCTTAACTCGCCTGGCACCATTGATGCAGACTATCGGGGCGAGATCAAGGTACTGCTGGTGAACCTTTCCAACAAGACCACCACCATCCAGGACGGGGATCGAATTGCTCAAATGGTGATTGCACGACACGAAACCATTCAATGGCAAATTACCGAGGCATTGGAAGAAACATCCCGAGGTGCGGGCGGATTTGGCTCAACGGGTGTTCAATAGCTCCTGAACAAGATGCCTCTCCGTCGGTTATTTCAGTTGGTTATATGAACTCAATCTAAATGAAGATTCGAGTTCGTAGCTCCTCATTCGCGAACTACATTCGCACCGCATAAAATAAATCTGTTAATCAGTTTGTATGGCTACAGGTCTCTTTAAAACTTCACTGGTCAAGAAATTCTGGATGTCCCTGACCGGTCTCTTCCTCATCACATTTCTGGTTGTCCATTGTTTTGTCAATGCTGCCATTTTCGTTAATGATGGCGGAATGACATTCAATAAATGGGCGCACTTCATGGGCACCAATCTCCTGATCCGCACAATGGAAATTGTGCTGTTTCTGGGATTGATTCTGCACATTGTAGATGGCCTCATGCTCTATTTCCAAAACAGAAAAGCACGCCCTGTGCGGTATGCCAAAGAAAAATCGAGCGCCAGCAGCACCTGGTATTCGCGAAGTATGGCGCTATTGGGAACATTGATTCTGCTTTTCCTTGTGATGCACCTCTATCATTTCTGGTTTAAAACCCGAATAACCCACCACCTAAGCGTTGTTCCCGCCAAAATCGCATACGGCGGACTGATGTATGAAGATTTGTATGGTGAAATGAAAATTGTATTTCAGCAGCTCTGGGTCGTTGTCATTTATGTGCTGGGATGTATTTCGCTTTTCTGGCATTTGCTTCACGGATTCAAGAGCGCATTTCAATCTCTCGGACTGAACTACACCAAATACAAGAATACCATCGCCTTTGCCGGTGACGCATTCAGTGTTTTGATCCCGGCGATTTTTGCAGCCATGCCTTTGGCCATCTATTTCAAATGGATCGTATAATATTCCCTCTTATCAATCAAGCATTTTAAGTCAAAACATCATCTATGAAACTTGACGCCAAAATACCTCAGGGACCACTCGAGCAGAAATGGACCTATTATAAAGATCATGCACGTCTGGTAAATCC
>JBJXFC010000246.1:0-9436 GCA_046153915.1 Flavobacteriales bacterium | reverse complement strand
GATATCGGGTGCAGAAATGGGGCGCGTTGGCAGGAATCGATTTTCGCTGGCGCGCATCAACAGTTGGAGATCTCACCATGCCCAATCTCAACGGTCCGTTATTCTACCTAAGCACACCTGTAGTAGTGCGCGGAGAACTGGGTTTGTCCAAGAACTACGATGCCAAAAGAGTTATTGTAACTGGCTGGTCGAACCTGGGTAAAAAACACACACCCTATCAATCGTTGCGCATTGAATTGCCGCTGGACAAAGAAGGTCGCTTTTGGTTCACAGCGCAGTATACGGCGCAAGACGCCCTGGCAGAAGACATGTTCAATTTCACAGCAGAATCCATGACAAAATTCAGGCAATACATGGTTGGGTTCCGCATAGGAATTTTACCTTAATACGAAATAATAAATCGACATTCCACCTTGCTCGATTTCCATTTGTAGAGAAATCTATAAATGAAAACGCCTGTTCTGCGGAGAGTAGAACAGGCGTTTTTGTATTCTATCAAATTAATGACAATCAAAATTTTGTCTTTTGGACTTCGGTTCTAAGGTGTTTACATTTGATCTCTCAATAGAGCAATTTATTTTTGTAAGATTAAGTCTCCTCAGCCATGAAAAATTCCTTACTTTCCATTACACTCCTGATATATTCCAGTGTCCTTTGCGCGCAGGATTTTTCTGAATTGACATATGTCTCTTGGCATGCTTTCCCCATTATCAGAAGTACCACCGGAGATCTCGACGGTGACGGTGATATGGATTTGTTGGTAGCCGCCGTCAATCGAAGTCTGACATGGTATGAAAACAATCAGGACGGAACATTCCTGGCAGAACATGTCATAAATGATGACGGGCTTAATTTCAATAGATTGGTAATAGCAGATCTCGATAGTGACGGAGATCAGGATATTTTATCCCAGGGCTATAATGCCGAAAATTTAGTTTGGTTATCAAATGACGGGATTGGGGGCTTTAGCGAGGTTTATATTATAGCCAGCGGACTCAGCAGTATTGATCTTATAAACTCAGCAGATTTAGATGGTGACAACGATCTGGATTTAATTGCCACCGCCATCTATGATCAAACGATATTTTGGGTAGAAAATTTGGGTGGAGGCCAATTTGGCCCGGTTTCAATGATTGATAATGCCGCCGTCTATACGCACGCATTAAAGTCAGCCGACCTTGATGGAGATGGCGACACGGACATACTTGCCTCCCCAAACGGTTTCAGCATAACCTGGTATGAAAATGATGGCAACGGTTCCTTCGGTAATGATGAAGTGATAACCCAAGCGGTAGAGGCTGTTGACCAGCTTTATGCTGCAGACTTTGATGGAGATCTTGACCTTGATATTCTATCGCTTTCAAACGAGGACAATAAAATTGCGTGGTATTCTAATGAAGGTAACGGATCGTTTAGTAATCAAATTATCATTTACGACGACCTTTTCTCTTTGCAGATAGACGCCGATCTTTCAGATTTCGAAAACGATGATGACATAGATCTTATCATTTCGTTCAACAGCGCTAATACTATACTCCGATTTAGAAATGATGGAATAGGAAATTTCAGTCTTGAAGAAGAAATCTTTTTTAGCGATAATATGCAGCCAGAACACGTCATGATTTGCGAACTGGATGCGGATGGATACGGTGATTTAATAGTGGAGGGGCCTGGCGTCATTAAATCACTCCTAAATACAAATGGTCAGGTCTTAGCCGAGCCACAAATTGTGACCCCTCATTTAGATTGTCTTCAAAACGCCAACGTTGGGGATTTAGATGGTGATGGTGACATTGAAATTGTTGGTGCATCGCAGTGCAATGATCGAATTGTTTTCTATGAAGACCCCTGGGCTGGTGAACACAGCAATTTGCACATTGTTTCGGATTCCATTCTATCCCCTCACGATGTTTTTGTTGCTGATATGGATGGGGATTTGGACCTGGACATTGGCTATCTCAGTCATTACAACTATTCCATGGGCTGGTTAGAAAATAACGGTAGTGCTGCATTTTCTGTTTCACACAGCGTGTCCACTGGTTCCGGCGCACAATTTTTTATGGAGTCTTTGGATCTCGATCTGGATGGTGACAATGATATTATCGCCAGGCTATCAAATAACTATGTTAAGTTTTTTGAGAACCAGGGAGATGGTACTTTTAATACTCCCACACAGATTTTTGGTCCACAAAGCTCGGGGGATGTTGCCTGGGGCGATATGGATCTGGACGGCGATATTGATTTTATAATTACTTCAGCAGGGGGCGTTGGTGTACTCAGCAACAATGGAAATGAGAGTTTCACTTCGTCCTTCAGCAGCAGTTTTCCATTTGGATTCACGGGCCAATTCGTTGCAGTTGGTGATATGGATAATAATTCTAAACTGGATATTGTTGTGGCTTCGACAACGTCAGGCTTATTGTGTTTTAAAAATCTGGGCAACAACCAATATCAGATGTCATCTGTGGTGCCAGAAATTACAACTAACGTAGGAGGTCTGGAGGCGGTGGATTTTGATGGTGACGGCAAAATGGACATACTATCATCCTTGCAATATTGGCTAAAGAATGAAGGTGCCGATGAGTACACTCTGCATAGCCTGAGCGCGGATGACAGCGGCTTTTTTGGGGTTAATGATCTGGACGAAGATGGTGATGTGGATATTTATGTGTCTGGCGGCCCGACATTGGGTGTTTTTATAAACCTGATAGGCGAAGGCTGCACAGATCCCAATGCCTGCAACTATAACCCAAACGCAAGCAACGACGATGGCAGTTGTAACTACTACCAACCCGGTGATTTTAACTGCGATGGAATTATTGGAAGCGATGCCGACATTGATCTGTTTTTATCTTCATTTGGCTGTGTTGGAAGTTGTGATCCCTTTGATCTCGATGGAGACGGGATTGTTGGCACCAATGATCTAATGTTGTTTTTTGCGCTTATTGGAGAGTAATTCAGGTCAGTTATATTCATTAGTCTGCATAGGGTAATTACAAAAGGATCACCCCTCTGTTATCGTTTTTATCCTGGATACAAAATTCAAAATCACAAACTAAAAGAAAATATTTTATCTCTTTTTAAGTTACATTCCTCGAAGCCTGCCATTCAATCTTATTAAACCAACATTCAACCTATGAAAAAGAAAATTTCTCTTTCGGCTGTCTTCGCTTTGTCCATTTCAGCCATTGTTTATGCTCAGAAAATTGATGTCACTGTGCGTTTTCCCAAGGGAAGCGATGTTATGCTAGCGTCGTGTGCGGAAGAATTAAAAACCTGGACGATCAGTAACTTTCATTACCGAAATGACATCGTAGAACTGCGTGGGCACACAGACAGCGATGCAGATACCGATTTCAATCAAAAGTTATCCGAGCGACGCAATGAGGCAGTCAAATCGGTATTGGAGCAGAATGGATTCAAACAAATTCGCTTTGTTGCTTATGGTGAAAATTCTCCTGTATGTCAAAGTCAAAACGAAGAGTGCATGCAAAAAAATCGCCGAGTAGAAGTGGTGCTTTACAACGAATTCAGTGAGCAGTTTTTGCTAAAGCAAGATCTTCCTCTACCTCAAACTACATTTATTAATCATGAAAAAGGAGATATCATACGGGGTGAAAAGGGTACAGAGATTTATATTCCATCAAAGTCTTTTCTTAGGCCTGATGGCAGCGCGCCCCAAGGCGATGTGCGAATAGAATTAAATGAATTTTACGACATTAAAGATTGTCTCAAATCGAAACTAACAACAACATCCAATGGCCAATTGATAGAAAGTGGAGGAATGGTCTTCCTGGAAGCGTTTGATGAGACGGGGAAGCTTGATCTCACTTCAGATGCAGCGCTAAAAATTGTTTTTAAAACACAGGAGAGTGGCTTGGAAGAAGGCATGCAGGTTTTTAATGGCAAAGTTGAAAATGGCATAATGAACTGGGTACCCTCAAAGAAACCAGAAATGGCCAAACCCATCAAAGCACCCTCAAGCGCAACCGCCTCATCCATTGAGGATCTACCTCTAAGTTTATTCGGAATTCAAAATGTAGAAGTCATAAGTGGTGGAAGAGAAAGTCTGATACTTTTTGGGCTTATCTCATGGGACGACATGACTGCAGAGGAAAAGGCGCGATATGAGGGTGATCAAAAAAAATATGCGGAGGCTTTGGAAAAACAGAAGGAGTTCCAAAAACAACAGTGGCATAAAACAAAATTTAACCGCGGTGAACTGAGCTGGGAAGAGCTTACCACTGAGGAACAGACGTCTTTCAAAAACGATTCTGCCAGGTATAAGCGCGAAATGAAAAGGAAGGCAGATGAATACAAACAATTGCTCAAGGCCAGACAGGATAGTCTTATCGCAGTTCAAAAAGCCTGGCAAGCAGAACAAGCCAAATATTACGCCACCAGCCTGAAGGAATTCCAGAATAAAACGCGTGATGGCCAGATGATATTCACGCTGCGGGGCGCGCTCTCTGTAAGGCAATTGGGCTGGATCAATTGCGATCGTTTTTTGCAGAGTACATCGCGTATTGATCAGATTGTTTCCTGTGAAATGACGCCAGATACAGAAGTACAATTAATTTTCAAGGACATCGCAGGAATTATGCAGGGTTATAGCAGAACTGACGGCCGCGTTGTATTTAACAATATTCCGGCCGGGTCGAATGCTTTTCTGTTATACAAAGGCAAACAGGACGCAGATGGAAATTTCGAATTCGATCTACAGGAGATAAAAACCAGCACAAAAACGGTGGTTGTAGACGCAAAAAAAACGTCTATAGAAGAAATGAATGCACTCCTCTCGAAAATGGACAGGGCGCTCTGATAAGTCGTTTGAAATGAGTGAATTTTAGAACTTCGAATAAGAAACCAGGCACAATAACATAAGCACTTGAACAGTGAAATGGTGTAAACAACGTAGCTGCATGTGGAGAAATGACCCCAACTTTGCTCTATGAAAATAAGACTGTTTGTTTGTTTGATGGTGTGCCTGGTTTCTACAAATGTATTTTCGCAATCCAACGGACTTGCATTTGGAGGCTTGTATGAAATAATAATTTCAAAAGGCAATCAAATTTACCTCGATTCAATTGCATCAAAACTTGATCTTAAAGAGCACATAGATCTCAGCAATCCCGGTGGAATTGCTATTTACTACACGAGCAAATCGGGACCAAAGACCGAGGGCGAAGCGGGAATTTCCCTTCTGGCCAAAAATGCTGTACTTAAAAATGACTCGGGTGCAAGTCTCGGAATCAACAATCGGATTGCAGGTTTGCACTTCGGGCTAAACTATTATCCTACACGCTGGTTGGTGGCAGGAGCCCAGTTCAAAGTAAGCAATTTTAGCGGACGTGTGAAGTATTCGAATCCTGCCAGCGACACACTCTTTCAATTCACACCAGACAACATCAATTTTATGATTGGTTATTCTGTGGGAATACGTCCACAAGTTGGTTTTTCCATTCCTTTCACCCCGGCCAATAGCAACAAAGACCGTGGGATGCGCATTCTCGCGTTCTATGATCTGGGATTATCGAGATATCGTTTTTATGACGCTTACGATAAAATAATGCCTTTTGAAGGCAACAAAAAAACATTCACTTCAGGGTATGGTGTCGAATTGACGTTCTATTTCAGAGGCTCCTGATCAATCATCAGCGCGATTTACCTCTCTCTTCACCCTGCGTCCTTGTCTTTTCATTTTGCGGTGTTCGTGACCAGAGACTTTTCCATTGCGTGTTGAACGGTTTTTGGTGCGGTGATAACGATCCTCCTTCTTGTCAATCTTCTCAGCTTCCACACGGTCCACTTTGCCATCGCGCTCAAGTTCATTTAGCTTTTGTTCGGTGCGGCGGTGTTTGCGCTGCTGACGTCGCTGACTTCGCTGCGCATCGGCGTCTGTCCAAATGAGAACAAGCAAAGTGGTAATTATAAAAAGGGAAATCTTCTTCATACGATTATTCCATACAAAACCGGGGCCAAAATATTCGTAGTACGTTCTAAAAGAAAAAAATCTATTGCGGACAAGGAGAACCATACAATGCGATAAACGCAATAAGGTCTGATACACTTACGAGTCCATCCTCATCGAGATCACCCGGACACGAGTTTGAACACACCGGGAAAATGCAACTGCTATCGTCGATCGTTGCTGCAGGATTGTAATTATTTGCTTCGGAATAGGTGCAGCCAGGCGTTCCACATGGAATAACCTGAACAAAGGCTGTATACGAATCACTGCCATCTCCATTGGCCGCAGTAAGTGTGATCTGCTGATTGCCTGTAGTTAAAAAACAGATGTCTCCGGGATCCTGAGAAGACGAAGAGGAAATGTTCGCACCATCAAAAGACCAGGTCCAGCTATCCGGATTCTGTGAACTTAAATCTGTAAACTGGATGCATTGCCCAATGCATACAATAGGATCAGAAACAGAAAAATATGCTTCTACCTGAGGTGTGGGAATGGAACAACACTCGCTGTCAGAAACATTGTAAGTCTCACCCTGCCAGCAGTTGTATTGCGTCTGGTACGTGCGCAATGTGCCTCCAAATTCATTGAGGAAATAAGCTACAACCTGCTCTGATGTATTGCATCCGCCCTGTGATCCGGGATTGCAGCTGTAAGCGCAAATGATGGAAGGATATCCGTCGGGATCATTGAGAACACCGGCCGGAGCAAATAAAATCGTGGCAATTCCAGGGCCCACGCCATTGATTGTGGTTTCGGTAACTCCGCTGTTGCAATTGTCGTTGTCGCCCTGATATCCCGCATAAAGCACTTCAGTCACATTGGCGGCAAAAGGACCCGTAATATTGATCTCCGCATTCTCGTAGGTAGTTATTCCAATTTTCAGATTGGGAATATTGATATCACAATTGATGTTTATTACACCACCGTCGTAGTTGGTGTAGATCACTACGTTTCCGTTGATGTTGCAGGTTTGTGAATTCGCTGCTGTTGAACTCAACAGTCCGGCGATGCACATCAGGATTGTAAATTTTTTCATGGGATTGGATAAAAGTATGCTCAAAGGTATTTAAAACGGGCCATTACAAACCCGTTTGTATTCGAAAAAATCCAAACCCACTTTCTATTCGTAGGTATTTCTGGTGGTCTCCGGGAATAGTTCCTGATATGCTTAACCAACCAAAATTAATTTCTAATCAATACATTTTATGTTATGAGTAAACACTACAATTTAGTGCAGCGAGGCAAGGTTTTGCTTTTCTGTATCATGATGATGGCGGCGCACCGTTCGATTGCGTCCAGCCATCGTGAAGCGCCCTTTATTGCCAATGACCCACTGGCCGACAACACGGATCTCTATGCTTTCAGAAGCCCGGATGATCCCAATTACATCACCATTATCGCCAACTACATCCCGTTCCAAAAACCAGATGGCGGTCCCAATTATTATCAATTTGGTACCAATGTGCGGTATGAAATTCACATCGATAACAACATCAACACATCGGGTGATGACATCATTTATCGGTTCACGTTTACAAAAGTAAACCAGGATCCATCAACGTTTTTTAATATCCGTCTGGGTGCAGAAAACCTCAAAACCACCTACAAGCTGGAGCGCAGTATCAATGGTGGCAGCACATTTCAAACCATCAAATCCAATGGGGTTGTGCCGCCTTACAACATTGGTGAGCGTTCTATCGAAGGGGGTGCGGGTTTAAATTCGGATTATGAAACCCTTTTCACCAATGCAATTACAACCGCAACAACGGGAGAAAAAGTTTTTGCCGGACCCGTGGATGATCCATTCTTCGTGGATCTCGGTGGTATTTTTGATTTGGGTGATGCACCTCGTCAAAATGGCACTCCACGCGATGGTGTGGCATGTCTTAACGTGAGCGCTATCTGTCTTAAAATTCCCATTTCAACATTACAAAAATCGAATAAAAACGTATCACAGGCAACAAGCATTTTGGATCCTGATTTTGTAATTGGAGTTTGGGCATCTGCTAGCAGACAAAAAGTGCGCATTCTCAACGCACCCAACCTGGTACAGGCGCAAGGAACTGAGTTTCAAACCGGCCCTTATATCCAAGTTTCACGAATAGGTATGCCTCTAACGAATGAAGCGGTAATTCCTCTCGGCAACAAAGACCTCTGGAATTCGCGCACTCCTTACAACGAATTGCCCGCGCAATACGAATACTTTTTCAATCCTGAATTGGGCTTGTATATGGACGATGCATTGTTCGGAACAGCGGTGCCAGCGCTTGGCCCACTTCGCATCCAGAAAAACTCGCTGCAAGGATTTAACTTCAGCAACGGAGCAAACGGACTTTATGGTTTGAAAAACACACCAGCAGTTGCCGGCACAGCATTGGATGATGCCATCTTCGGAACGTTGTTGCTTCCAGCTCCTGGTAAGCCTCGTTCTGTGGATCTGTGGCCTATATTCCATACAGGAGTACCTAACCTTGCTCCGTATCAATTGGCAACCGGTAAAGGTGGAAATCCACTCGCAAACGGAAAGCCTTTCATCAACAATTTCCTTCCAAATGGAGGTGATATGCTGAGATTAAACATGGCTGTTCCACCAACGGATCGCAATTCTGAAGCTTTCAGTTCATTGGGACTGGTTGCGGCGGCTGTAAGCGGATTGCTTGATCCTGCATACAATGCAAATACTTCAATTCAGGCTATTCCAAACATGGATGGTTTCCCAAATGGTCGCCGTCTTGAAGATGACGTAACACGCATTGAATTGATGGCTGTAGGAGGAATCGTGTTAGACGCCATTGGTTTGTGGGAAGATGATTATACCGCTGGAGACCCAAACCCAGTAACGCCAATGCTTCTTGCCAAACTTGGCTACACAACTGGCATTGAGGCAAACGACAAAGAGTTTCGTTCTTCCTTCCCTTATGTTCAACTGCCATGGAGTGGAACAGACAACTGCTGCCCTAACGAAGGAGCGATGGAAGCCAGAAGCACCACACAGGGTGAGGCCAATCTGGGATTATCTTCTTCTGAAGTAACAGTAATAGCAAGTCCAAATCCATTTGTAAACCAAACCACATTGAAGTACCATCTTGCCGTTGACGCAGAGGTAGCAATTCATGTTTACAATGTTTCTGGTCAATTGGTATCAACGCTGATCAACCAAAAACAATCCGCTGGCAATTACACTTCCACGTGGAATGCCGAGGGTGTTGCTGAAGGCGTTTATGTTGCCTATGTTCTTGTGAATGGAAAAGCCGTTCATTCCAGCAAACTTGTGAAGACAAATTAAAATTAATTCTAAGAGCTGTGTGGTTATCGCACATCACACAGCTCTTTTTTTACAATTCAACTCTAAACCAAAATGAATATGAAAACGTGCAATCCAATATACATGCTGGTGCTAATTGCAACCATCGGCATAGCTTCTTTTCTTCAGTCATGCACCCCCGCTGGTGCTTCACGTAAAGA
>JBJXFC010000226.1:0-3450 GCA_046153915.1 Flavobacteriales bacterium | reverse complement strand
AAGTATTTGTAAATGCATTGTTGCTCGATGGGGATGAAAATATATACATCGCAGGAGACTTTGAAGGAACTGTTGATTTCGATCCGGGAGTGAATGTTGTGCAAGCCATTTCGCTCGGTGCGCATGACTCTTACGTTGCAAAATATTCTCCAACTGGCGAATTGATCTGGGCAAAATTCTTTGGTGCTTTTCAGCAACAAGGCATTACCGGAATGGACATGGACAATGAAGGCAATTTGATATTCACCGGCAATTTCCAATACACAGTAGACTTCGACGCCAATGACGGCGTTGCAGAATTGACTCCTCTGGTAAATGAATCATCTGAGGATGTTTTTGTAGCAAAATGGACATCCAATGGCGAGTTTGTCTGGGTAAAACAACTGGGAGGCATGGGCTCGCAATCATCTTTCAGCATGGCGCTAGACACGCAGGATAACATCCTCATTACAGGAAACTTTACGGACGTGATGGACTGCGACCCCGATGCTGGAGAATTTCTGCTGACCCCCATTGGCACCAACTTCACCGCGTTTATAGTGAAGCTCAGCAGCAATGCAGAATTTCTTTGGGCAAAACAAATAGGCGATGGCTCGCAGGACATTGGCATGATTGTAAAAACGGATGACTACCTTAATATCTACTACGCCGGCCATTTTGACGGAACTGTTGACTTTGATGGTGGCTTAAATGGCGGCGAATTAACCGCCTATGGCAGCCGTGATGTCTTCATTTGTAAGCTCGCATTTGACGGCTCCTTCCTTTGGGTATCGCGCTTTGGAGGCGCAGAAACTGAACATCCTGTCGACATGGACATAGATACCGATGGCAATGTCTATGTAACGGGGTTCTTCCAGGCCACTTGCGATTTTGATCCATCCGATGCAGTGCAGAACCTCTCTGTATATGGCCAGTATGATGGCTTCATCAGTGTGTTGAATACCGGGGGCGTATACCAATGGGCTGCACGACTCGGCAACAACTTTTACGATTCGGGAATCAGCATCACAGTTACTGATGATTACATCTATGAATTAGGAGTTTTTGCGTATGGTTGTTATCTTGATCCTGAAAATCCGAATATGATATCTGTTGAAGGCAGTGAGGACTCGCATGGCTACATTGCAAAATATACGCATCCAGCATTGGGTAGTAACATCGAAGACAATCGAGTGATTTTGCCAGAAATATTTCCAAATCCGGCTCATGAGTGGATTATACTCAAAGGTCTTTCCTCTTCGGTTGACATCAATGTTACTGACATCAATGGCAAAACGGTACTAAGAATGAAGGCAATGGGAAATACACCTTTGGATGTTCACTCACTTAGTGATGGCGTCTATATGCTGCACTTCACTTTGGATGGAATTGCAATTGCAAAGCGCTTCATAAAGCACTAAGACATGCTTATGTAGTTTCTCTATTTCTCCTTCATCAAATCACCAAATTTCTTCTTAAACTTATCTACTTTAGGACGAATCACCATTTGGCAATAAGGCTGGGTGCCGTGCAGTGCAAAGTAATCCTGATGATAATCTTCGGCTTTGTAGAACACATCAAAGGCAGAGACTTCGGTGACGATCGGATCACTCCAATTGCCACTTTCATTCGCAGCTTTGATAGCTAATTCAGATTGTTGCTTTTGACCGTCGCTGTGATAAAAAATGGCTGAGCGGTATTGCGTGCCTACATCAGCGCCTTGTCTGTTGAGTGTGGTTGGGTCGTGGGTTTCAAAAAACACCTCGAGTAATTGCGCAAAACTCACTACACGTGGATCAAAAGTAACCTGACACACCTCGGCATGGCCGGTAGTTCCGTTGCAAACTTCTTTATAGGATGGGTTTTTAATTTGCCCTCCGCTGTATCCACTTTCCACTTTTGTAACACCATTTACTCCAAGGAAAATGGCTTCTACACACCAGAAGCATCCTGCTCCGAAGGTGGCTGTTTCAATGCTATCGTTCATGCTCGTATCGTTGATTGTCATAGTTGTATATTGAATTTTATCGGTCAAACTTAATCGGGTTTCGCTGTGTGGTTTGGATGTATTTCCGCAGGCTGCAAACGAAATGAGTGCTGGTAGAGCAAACCAAAGAAAATGTGTTGATTTCATTTTTTAATTGTATTTTTAATCATCTACGCAGCAAATAAATAACTGGATTTTTCCACTTGAAAATGAATTGCCAAAAAAACAAAACTGCGCAGGCTCATACTTGAAACTGCGCAGCTTGCCATAAGTTCAACTCCTTACGGAATTTGATTTCCTGAATTGTTCTGAGAATTGTTCTGAGAATTGTTCTGAGAATTATTACCCCCCATATTCAAATTAAAGATGGCACTGATAATATACAACACCACTCCGCTAATTACGATGATTAGGAGCGACTGAAGCGCTTTTCCAATATATTGTTTTATATATTCCCAGTAATCTGCACTCCAAATACCAAGTAAGGCGAGTATGGTGATAATGATGACCAGACTCATCAGTATCCAGGCAAAAATGTTTTTTGTGTTCATTTGCTTAATAATTTGTGGTTATTGTTTTACGAAAATCGCTATTAAATCCGTTTTGCATGTAAGAAAATCTGTTAAACCTTGATTAGTCGCGCTCAACTTTGATTTCTCCGCTTTTTGTTTTGATGGTGATGCTGTCGTCGCTGAGAATGACTTTCCCATTGGTTTCACGGTGAACCCGTTCATAAGTGTCGTGGTCGTACTCGAAATCATGGTTGTGCCTTCTTTTTTCATTGTCCAGACCATCTTCGGTCATGCGCAATACCTCGCCCGATTCGCCGGCCCAGGTAATTCTGCGGGATTGTTCTCCAAAAGAAATGTATTTGCCAACGGGTACATAAACGATCAAATCTACAACTTGCGCACGATACCTGTCAGTAGCCGGTGTGGATAGATACGAATCAAAAAACAGCGAATCTTTTCTAATCTCGTAGTTGTAATCAATGTGGCGCGAAAGTTCGGATGCACGATCACGGTTTCTTCCCTGTGATGCCTTTACAACACGCAACTTGTAGTCTTTGTCGTTGGTTGGCTCAAAACGCAGACTAACCGGTTCACCATAATAAATCAAAGAATCTGTAACACGTGTGAGGTCACTGAACTCAAAATGCTGATCGCTGGTGCGATTGAAGATGACATCCGGAAGTATATTGATGAAAAGTGTATCACCCACGGTTGCAGGAATGATATTGGTTTCAACTACTTCTTCATGACTGGTAAATTCTTTTCCGGTTTTGAGTCCGCCATAGATGCAAAGAATAACACCAATTGTAAAGAGTGAAATAAGCGAAAGTGCCAGTCCTTTGATCTTGCGTGTGCTGCCTGTGATCAGTTTAATACCGACATATATAAGCGAAACCGCCGGTGCGCCAATGGCGAGAATACCTCCAAGTACCAGCATCCAGAGCGTTCCATCATTGCCATATACAAGCTGGT